>CALFMQ010000072.1 GCA_937879825.1 uncultured Phycisphaerales bacterium | reverse complement strand
GGCGACCGGGTCGGCGCCGTCGAACAGCGTGGTGTTCGTGGTGACGCGGAAGCCCTTGTTAACCGCCAGACGAATCGCCTCGGCCGCGGTCTCGTACGCACCCTCGCGGCACACCGCGAAGTCGTGGTGGTCCTGCTGACCGTCCATGTGCACCGAGAAGGTCAGGTACTTGCTGGGCTTGAACAGGCCCGCTTCGAGCTTCTGCTTGAGGATCAGCGCATTGGTGCAGAGGTAGATGTACTTCTTGCGCGCGATCAAGCCGTCCACGAGTTCGCGGATACGCGGGTACAGCAGCGGCTCGCCACCGGGGATCGACACCATCGGCGCGCCGCACTCATCCACCGCCCGGAGGGCATCCTCGAGAGGGAGGTCCTGCTTGAGGATGTGGGCCGGGTACTGAATCTTGCCGCACCCGGCGCACGCGAAGTTGCACCGGAACAACGGCTCGAGCATGAGCACGAGCGGGTACCGCTTGTTGCGCCGGATCTTCTGTCCGAGCACATACGAGGCCACCGTCCACATCTGGCTTACCGGAACACCCATGAAACCTCCCTGATTCGTTCGCCCCGCATCCTAACAGGAAGCCCGTTTCCCGCTCGCCAGCCCCGGTCCAGGCGCCAGAATCGGCACCAACGCACCCGGCCTACGATCCGGGCGGGATGTTGACGAACACCGAACGCGTCTCGCCCGTACAACCATTGTCGTGTGTTCGCCGACCGTGGGAGACCCAGTGGCCGAGGCGTATGTCAGAACTGACGAAGAACTGGTCGAGGATGTCCTCGACGGCGATGTCGCCGCGTTCCGCGGGCTCATCGAGCGCCATCATGATGCGCTGTTCCGGTTCCTCTTCCGGCTGACCGGCAATCGCCAGATGGCCGAGGATGTCTTCCAGGACGCCTTCCTGCAGGTCCACCAGTCGCTCGACACCTTCGACTCCTCACGACGCTTCAAGCCGTGGCTGTTCACGATCGCGGCCAACAAGGGGCGCGACGCCCTCCGCAAGGCCAATCGGCGCAAGACGGTCTCGCTTTCGGCCCCGGTCGTGGAGGAGGGCGGCAAATCGTTCGTCGATCTGATGGAGATCGACCTGCCCGATGTCTCCAGCCCGATGGAGGAGGCCGAACGCAGCGCCAAGGTCCAGCGCGCCATCGATGAGCTCTCGCCGCGGCTGCGCGAGATCCTCCTGATGGCGTACTTCCAGAAGATGACCTACGCGCAGATCGCCGAGCTTTTCGGCGTCCCGATCGGGACCGTCAAGAGCCGCCTGCACTCCGCCGTGGCCGCCTTTGCCAAGGCGTGGCAGGAACTGAACGAGAAGAAGTCCGAGAACGACCACGCCGCAGAATCATCCGGTTAAATCCGAACACCAACCCCCCACCGCTCGTAGGAAGCCCGCCTTGGAGGACACCCAGATCCCATCCCGCCCCGCACAGACGCTCTCGCCGGACGATCTCCGCGCGATGGACGCTCTGGCCGCCTCCGGATTCCGCGGCGGCGTGGTGCCCGAAGGGCTGGGCGACCGATCCAGGCGCCTTCTCTCGCTGCTCGCGCTGCTCGACACCGAACTGCCCGGTGCCGATGCCCCCTCCGCCTCCGACCGCCGGGTGCTCGTCGATGTGACGATGGCCCGGGTCCGCCGCTCGCGTGAGGATGTCGCGGCCACGATCGACGCTTCAGAGAAACCCTCCCCGCTCGCTCCGATGAGCGCCGACGAGGTCGATGCGCATTTCGCCGGTGAAGCGGCCCCGCGGGCATCGCGTGCTTCGGGCGTGCTCTCGCTGCTGGGCTCCGGCGCAGGCTTGTCGAGCGCCGAGAGCCAATCCCTCATTGATCGCACGATGGGCCTCATCGAGGCGGCGTCGCGTCCGATCCAGATGCCCCCTGTCTCATTGGAAGAGGCCGACACGCGCGGATGGTCGTTCCGTCTGCGCGATGTGCTGAGCATCGCCGCGGTGCTGCTCATCGGCATCTCCGTGATGTGGCCCATGCTCGTCGCCTCGCGCGAGCAGGCGAGGATGATCCGCTGCGCCGACAACTCCGGGCGTGCCGGCGTCGGGTTCACCTCATTCGCGACAGATCACGACGGGCACCTCCCGCAGACCGCCGGTCTCGGCTCGGTCCCGTGGTGGAATGTGGGTGAGGAGACCGCGTCCAACTCCTCGAACCTCTACCGGCTGGCCGACCTCGGGTATGTGCAGTTCGCCGATCTGGCGTGCCCCGGCAACCCCGACGCGTGCACCTGCCCCTCCCACGAGGCCGCCCGCGACTGGAAATCGCTCGACCAGGTCTCGTACTCCTACCAGATCCCCGCGAGCATCCGCCCGCTCCTGCAGCCCGGCGACATGGTTGTTCTGATGGCCGACCGATCACCGGTCATCCTCCGTGCCGTCCGGGGCGAGGCGATCGATCCGAACGCCCTCTCGCCCAACCACGGCGGGCGCGGGCAGCATGTCCTTATGAGCGACGGCTCGGTCCGCCTCCTCCTGACCCCCCGCCTCGACTCGGGCGACAACATCTGGCTCCCGGGCTCGGTCGAGGGAGAAACGGTCCCGTCGCTCTCCGGCACGGAACGCCCGTCCGACGCGACCGACGCGTTCGTCGGACCCTGAGCCGTCCCGATCCTGTCCCGAACAACCGCCCGCCTCGTTGCGGGCCACCGGCGGCCCCGGTACACTCCTCCCCCTTTCGACCCTCGACCCCCTACCGGCACGGACCGGGCGGACGGGTTTCGCAACGAAGCAAGGAACGACTCATGCCCAAGGCAAAGCCGCACAAGGGCCTTCTCAAACGAATCCGCATCAGCAAGACCGGGAAGGTCAAGCACAATAGCGCGGGTTACAAGCACTTGCGGTCGGCCAAGACGCCCACGCGTCTGCGCCGCCTCCGTCGTGGCGCGTATATGTCCAGCGCCGAGACCAAGCGCCTGTCGCGTCTCCTGATGCGTCGTCTCCGCGGCGCGCAGCAGCCGCGCAGCGCGATCCGCCGTTCGCCCTCGCCCGAAGAGCGCCGCGCGATGCGCGACGCCGCCCGCGCCGCGATGAGCGACAAGTCATAAATCACTGAGCCAGCACCCGCTGTCCGGGACACTGAAAGCCGGCGCACCGCGCCGCCCCGTCCGGCACCTTTCGTTGGAGATCGATCGATATGCCCAGAGCACGCAAGAGCACCGCTCGCCGCCAGAAGCACCGCAAGGCCCTCCGCGCCGCGCGCGGCTATTTCGGAACCAAGTCCCGCCTCTACCCGCAGGCCAAGATGGCGCTCACCCGCGCCGGCGTCTTCGCCTGGCGTGACCGCCGCGCCCGCAAGCGCGACATGCGCCGCCTGTGGATCACCCGTATCACCGCCGCGTGCAAGATGCGCGGCACGCGCTACTCGCTCTTCATGAACGGCCTCAAGCACGCCGGCGTCCTGCTCAACCGCAAGATGCTCTCGCAGGTCGCGATCGAAGACCCCAAGGCGTTCGACAAGCTCGTCGAGATGGCCGCCAAGGCAGCCACCGCGACCGCTTCCAAGAACTAAACCCCCACGAATCCCCCGTCAGTATGAGCGCCCCGGACTCACAGCCGGGGCGTTCTCATTTGCGGCCCGAACGCGCGCTTCCCGATTATCCGCGCCACGACGCGCGGGCGGAGCGGCGCCACGAGCATCGCGTCCGACTCCATCCCCAGCGCCACCGCCGCGGCCATGTACCCGCTGCGTGCCGCGCCCTCCATCGTCGCGGGCCAGCCCGTCTGCACGAAATCGCCCGCCAGGATGAGTTCGGAAGCGCCGCTCGTCGCGGGCCGGACGCGCTCGAACTCCGTTGTCGCGCCGAAGGTCGCGAGCTTTTCTTTGACGGCCCGCGCTTCGGAGATCGATGCCCGCTCGGCGCGCGGGTAGCACGCGCGGATGTCTCGCATCACGCGCTCGACGATTTCATCCTCGGGGAGCGATACCCATGCGTCGGCGGCGGAGATAACCGCGTGAATCCTTGTGCCCGCGCCGTCCTTGCGGAAGAGCCACTGCGTTTCGCGCCCGACGAGCACCGCGTGGGGCGTCTCCATGACCGCGCGATCGAACGCCAGGTGCACGCCGATGATCGGCGAGTGCGACAGGTGCGCCGCCGCGGCCCGCAGGCGATCATCGCGCTGCTGGATGTCGCCGTCGACGAATCGGGCCGCCCGATCCAGCGGTATCGCGCAGATCACCCGGTCCGCGTGCAACCCGGTCCCGTCGGCGAGTGTGACGGACCGCTCCCCGATCCGCGAGACGCTCGTGCGCAGGAGGATCGTGCCGCCCGCCGAGGCGATCACATGCTCCGCCTTGTCGTAGAGCCGGAGCAGCGGCACCTTGGACACCGCGATCCTCGACGCCGATTTGTGCGACAGGAATCCCTCCTGGAACACATGCAGCGCCGACGCGGCGCTCACGCGCCCGCAGTCGAGGTTGCACGCGCTAACAACCACCGGCTCCCAGAACTTCGCGATCGCCCCGGCTGGCTGATGGTGGGCCGCGAGCCATCGGGCGAAGGTCTCGTCGGTGTGATTGTCTCGGTCGGTTCGCAGAGCCGCGTGCATGGCGCCCGCGATCGCCCGCTTCTCTCCCAGAGTCAGGAATGACGCCGACGCGAACGCGCGAGCGAAGTGCGCCGGCGCGGGGAGCACGCCGGGTCGAATCGTGCTCGTCCGCCCGCCCTCTTCGACCCACCACGTTGTGTCGGTCCATGTGAGTTGGTCGGTGACGCCGAGCCGGTCGCACAGATCGAGGTAGTTGGTGCAGCACCCCATCGCGACGTGCTGGCAGTTGTCGATCCACCGGCCGGAGCGCGAGTCCTCGAAGGATGTCGCGCGCCCGCCGAGCTTGGTTCGGGTCTCGATGAGGGTCACCCGCGCGCCCCGCTCGCTGAGGCGCAGCGCCGCGGCGATCCCGGCCACGCCGCCGCCGACAACGATGACAGATAGCGCGGTCATGCGCGCTGCCGCGCCTCACGAACCGCGCCGAAGGCGATCGCCGCCTTGCGCCACGACTTCACGCGCACCCGACGATCACCGGCGACGCGCGCCGGGTCGGACTCGATGATGTCGAGCAGCGAACGATAGATCCTCGTCATCGCGCGGATCGCCGGGCGGCACTCGGGCACGATCATCGAGTCGAGCGCCGATGAGGACTCGTACCACCCGCGCGCCCACCCGCACACCTCTTGCACAAGGGCCTCGCATCGCGCCGGATCGTCCCACTGGCGCAATGACGCGGGCGATACCTCGTGCCGCTCGAAGAGGTCCGCCGGCAGATAGACACGCGCCCCGTCCCCCGCGTCGTCGCCGTCGAAGTCCTCGCGGTAATCCCGGAGGATATTGGTCGACTGGAACGCGAGCCCGCGCTCGACCGCCATCCGCATCGCGGCGGCCTCGTCCGCGCCTTCGATCAGACCCCAGATGCGCACGCACACGCGCCCGACGGTCGAGGCCACGCGGTAGCAATACGCCTCGAGTCCGGCCCGGTCCGCGAACATCGGCTCGCCCTCCGGCGCCCCGCTCTCCGCCTCATACCGCAGGTCGGTCTCGAGACCCTCGATCATGCCCTCGAGGTCATCATCGTCGAGGTTGTACTCCCGGAACGTCTCGGCGAAGGCGACCTGCACCGCGTCCGCCGCCGGCGCATCGCCCGCCAGCACCCGCCGCGTCTTCTCCGCGAAGGTGCGCAGCGCGCGAATCTTCTCATCCACGCCGACCCCGCCCGCCTCGGAGTCCGCGAGATCATCCGCGTGGCGCATCCACGCGTACACCGAGTAAATCGCGGAACGCTTCGGCTCGGGCGTCAGGCGCAGGCCGTAGTAGAAGTTCCGCGCCCGCTGCTTGGTGATCTCAGCGCATTTCCGGTACGCGGCCTCGAGTTCGGTCTGCGGGGCGGCCCTCGTCATGCCGCCTCCCCTCTGTGGGCCAGCTTGGCCCGGATCATCGCGCCCAGAACGAGCGACGCCTTTTTCGCCTTGCCCAGTCTCGGTCGGCGCCAGAGTGTGGTGCACCCCTGCCGCTCGACGGCGTGAACGATCGTCATGCCGCCCTCCCAGAAGAGGCGCACGACGGGCGCGATCGAGGGCGGCAGTTCCTCTGCCAGCGGACGCCCCTCCTCAAAGAGCGCCCCGGTGCGTTTGACGAGCGGGCGCAGCGCTTTGATATAGCGCACGCGATGCTCGGGCACCTCCGGCTCCGCGATCCACGCACGCAGTTCCTCGGCGCCGAACCCGACCTCGCCGCTCGGCAGGTACACGCGATCCCGCTCCAGCAGGTCACGCCGGACATCCTGCCAGAAGTTGATCAGTTGCAACGCCGTGCAGGTCGCATCGGACATCTTCACAAGTCTGGCCGCGCGTTCATCGCCTTCAGTAGGGGCGCCGCCATCGCCGACGCCCGCCAGCGCCAGCACGATCCGCCCGACCGGGTCGGCGCTGCGCGTGCAGTAGTCGAGCACCTGCTCCCAGGTCTCGTAGCGCGTCACGCGCTGATCCTGCTCGAAGGCGTCGATCAGATGGTGGAACGGTCGATCGCTGAGATTGTGCCTGCGAATCGTCCCCGCGAGGGCCGCATACACCGGGTGACTCGGTGCGCCCTGCCCCCCCCCATCCTCCCCGCGCGCAAACCGCACGCAACCATCCAGCATCGCGCGCCACTGGCGCAGCAAGTCCAGCGACCGTGCCCTCGCCGCCTCGCCCGCGCCCGTCTCGTCGCCCAGATCGTCGGACCATCGGCAGAAGGCGTACACGGCGGCGAAGTCGTCGCGGAGTTCCGCGGGCACCAGGCGCGTCAGGACCGGGAAGTTCTCGTAATGCGAGGTCGCCAGCTCGTGCACGTACGCGCGGGCCCGATCCGGGGCGCAGGGCGCACCATCGCCCCCGAGGCCCTCTCGGTCGATCATCTGCATCGGACTCACCATCGCGTGCGCCATCCGCTCTGCGGTCTCCTTCATCCGCCCGGCTATAATCGTAATCGCTTCGGACAATCCGGCCACCCGGCCCCATCCCGCCATCGTCACCTTCGAGGAGCACCGTGCATGCGCATCATTCTGGCCAATCCCCGCGGGTTCTGCGCGGGCGTGCACATGGCGATCGATGTCGTCGATCAGCTCCTGGACCTCTGCCCCGATGAGCCGATCTACGTCTACCACGAGATCGTCCACAATAAGCACGTGGTCGACCGCTTCCGCGGGCGCGGCGTGGTCTTCGTGGAGGAGATCGAAGAGGTCCCCGCCGGCAATATCCTCGTCTTCAGCGCCCACGGCGTCTCGCCGCAGGTCCGCAAGATCGCCCAGGAGCGCAACCTCACCGCGGTCGATGCCACCTGCCCCCTCGTGACCAAGGTCCACATGGAGGCCATCCGGTACGCCAAGCAGGGATACCAGATTCTGCTCGTCGGGCACGCCGACCACCAGGAAGTCGTCGGCACGCGCGGCGAAGCGCCCGACGCCATCCAGGTCGTCGAGTCACCCGAGGATGTCCGGCGGGTCAATGTCCGGGACCCCGAGATGCTGGTGTACCTCACCCAGACCACGCTCTCGACAGACGACGCGGCCGTCATCATCGAGGCGATCCAGCAGCGCTTCCCGCAGGTCAAGGCGCCGCCCACCGAGGACATCTGCTACGCGACGACCAACCGCCAGGGCGCCGTCCGCGCCATCGCGCCCGACTGCGACCTCACGCTCGTGGTCGGCTCGCGCAACTCATCCAACTCCAAGCGTCTCACCGAGATCTCCGAGAATGTCGGTTGCCGGGCGCGGCTCATCGACGATGTTTCCGAGATCGACCCCACATGGTTCGAGGGCGTGGAGCGCGTGCTCGTCACCGCCGGCGCTTCGGCGCCCGAGGACCTCGTCGCCGAACTCGTCCGCAAACTCGTGAGCGATTACGACGCCGAGATCGAGGTCCGAGATATCACCACCGAGGACACCGAGTTCGGCATCCCCGCCACGCTCAAGCGCATGATGCGCGAGCGCGGCGTCGATCCGACCGGGCGGCGCATCCACATCCAGCGCCCCGACATCACCGCCGATCTCTACGGGGGCGTGCCCGTCACCATCGGCGTCACCGGATAACCATTGCGTCACCCCGAGCCGCACATCTTCCATCTCACGCCCGAGACGCTCGGCGATTGGTGCGCGCAGCGGAAGTGGCCCAAGTTCCGCGCCAAGCAGATCCTCGAGTGGGTGTACGAGAAGGGCGTCGCCGATCCGCACGCCATGAGCAACCTCGCCAAGCGCGAGCGAGAACAACTCGCAGCGGAGATGACCTTTCTCTCCGGCGACACCCTGAGCCACCAGTCCGCGTCCGACGGCACGCAGAAACTCCTGATTCAGTGGACCGACGCGGGCGCATCGCCGCTCCCGATCGTCGGGCAATCCGCGAATGATCCGGCCCGCCAGACCGAATGCGTGATGATCCCGTCGCTCGACCGCTCGCCGGGCGGCACACCGACGCGCCGCACCGCGTGCATCTCGAGCCAGGTCGGTTGCCCCGTCGGATGCAAGTTCTGCGCCTCGGGGCTGGGCGGGCTCGACGGCAACCTCAGCGCGGGGCGCATCGTCGAGCAGGTGTGGCGCTTGTCGCGTCTCCCCGGCGTGGAGCGCATCTCCAACATCGTCTTCATGGGCATGGGCGAACCGCTCGCCAACTTCGCAAGCGTCATCCACGCCGTGCGCACGATCGCCGCACCGTGGGGCATGGGCATCGGCGCGCGCAAGATCACGATCTCGACCGTGGGACTGCCCAAGGCCATCGAGCGGCTGGCCCAGGAACTCGAACTGCCCGTGACGCTCGCGCTGTCGCTCCACGCGCCCAACGACGAACTCCGGCGCAAACTTATCCCGTGGTCCTCGTACACCACGATCGAAGAGTTGCTGGGCGCGTGCGCCAAGTGGTTCGACAAGACCGGGCGCGAGATCACGCTCGAATACATCCTGCTGGGCGGCGTCAACGACCGACCCCAGCACGCCGAAGAACTCGCAGAGGTCGCCTCGACGCTCCGCGCCAATGTGAATCTCATCCGCTACAACGAAGTCGATGGAATGCCCTTCGAGCGCCCCGCGACGGGTGATGTCCGTCGATTCCAGGAGATCCTCACGCAGCGCGGCGTCAACGCGCACATCCGCGCCAGCCGCGGACGCGACATCGCGGCGGCCTGCGGCCAGCTCCGCCACGAGTCGAACAAGGCCGAGAGCGGCGCATGACACTCGCCGGCGCCGCGGGCGGCTGGATGCAGGACCGCGCCACGGTCCACGCCCTGGCGCTCTTCGTCTGGGCGATCATCACCGCGACGATCATCCTCATCGGGCTCCGGCTCCGCGGCACCGATCGTGCCAAGAGACTCAATAAAGGGGTCGGGCTCTTCGCGTTGGCCGCGTACATCGCCGTCAACATCTACTGGATGTGGCCCGGCAACCTCGTGTGGGACAAGTCGCTCCCGATCCAGTTGTGCGATCTGGCGGCGCTCTGCGCTCCGATTGCGCTGCTCACCGGCTCGCGCACGGCCCGCGCGTTGCTCTACTTCTGGGGGCTCGGGCTCTCCACGCAGGGTTTCATCACGCCCGTCAACGAGCACGGCCCGGAGTCCGGCGAGTTCTGGATGCACTGGCTCAATCACGGCGCGATCGTCGGCGCTGCGATGTTCGACCTCACCGTGCTCCGCTTCCGCCCGCAATGGCGCGACTGGCGCACCGCCGTCCTGCTCGGAGTCGTCTATCTCGCGTGTGTATTCGTGCTCAACATCATCACCGGGTGGAACTACGGCTATGTCGGCGCGACCAAGCCCGATGTGCGGACGCTCGTTGACTTCCTCGGCCCGTGGCCCCTGCGCGTCGTATGGATCGCGCTGATCGGCATCACGGCCATGGCGCTCCTGATGGTGCCGTGGGAAGTCGCGCGGCGGCTCACACGATCCCCAGATGTTCGCGAGTAGACTCAGCGCATGGAACTCGACCCGAAGTCGCTCGACATCCCCGACCGGTACAAACTCCTTATCGGCGGCATCGTCCCGCGCCCGATCGCCTTCGTCTCCACGCTCTCGATGAGCAATAAACTCAATCTCGCGCCTTTCTCCTTCTTCGCCGGCGTTTCAAGCAACCCGATGACCATCCTCTTCTGCCCCGCCAACAAGCCCGACGGCACCGACAAGGACACGCTGCGCAACGCGCTGCCCGTCGCCGAGGGCGGCAGAGGCGAGTTCGTCGTCAATGCCGTGAGCCACGCGTTCACCCGTCAGATGTCGGCGTGCGCCGAGGAACTGCCCTTCGGAGACTCGGAGTTCGACCTTTCCGGCCTCACGACCCGCCCCAGCACGAGGGTCGCGCCGCCGGGTGTCGCCGAGAGCCGGCTGTCGTTCGAATGCGTCACGCAGCGCGTCGTGCGCCTCAACCCGGGCGCGCCCGCCGGCGGAAACATCATCATCGGCGAGGTGGTTTGGGTGCACGCCGCCGACGGGCTCGTCAACGAGCGGCGGCATGTCGATCCCGGGATGCTCGACGCCATCGGGCGCATGGGCGGGATGAACTACTGCACCACGCGCGACCGCTTCGAGATGCCCATGGGTCGCAAGGTGCTCGAGCCGTAACCGCTAGCAGTTCTTGGTCAGCGCATCGCGGGCCGTCGCGCCGTTGACATCGATCGGGTACACGCCCGAGAAGCACGCCGTGCAGTAATCGCCCGCCGGCGCGCCCTGCTGGCCCACGACATCCTTCAGCCCGTCGATCGTCAGGTACGCCAGCGAGTCGACGCCCAGCAATCTGGCGATCTCGTCCACAGAGTGGTTGGCCGCCACGAGTTCCTTGGTGCTGGGGAAGTCGATCCCGAAGAAGCACGCGTTCCTGATTGGGGGCGAGGCGATACGCAGGTGAATCTCCTGCGCCCCCGCTTTGCGCAACTGGTCCATCTTGGCGCGCGTGGTGGTGCCGCGAACGATCGAGTCGTCAATGATCACCACGCGCTTGCCGCGCACGATGTCCGACACGATGTTCAGTTTCAGGCGCACCGCGGCCGCCCGCTCCTTGCCCGTCGGCTTGATGAAGGTCCGCCCGACATAGCGGTTCGGGATGATTCCCTCGCGGTACGGCAGGCCCGACGCCCGCGCGTACCCCAGCGCCGCCGACCGCCCCGAGTCGGGCATCGGCACGATGATGTCCGCCTGCGCGGGCGACTCACGCCACAGCCGCTCGCCCATGAGTTCGCGGATGTTCTGCACGGTGCGCGGGCCGAAGATCTTGCTCGCCGGGCTCGCCAGGTACACATGCTCGAAGATGCAATGCGCCAGGGGCCGCTCGGCATCGGCGAATCGGCGCGAGGACAACCCGTCGTCATTCAGCGTGATGATCTCCCCCGGCTCCACTTCGCGCACAAACTCCGCGCCGAGCACATCCAGCGCGACCGTCTCGCTCGCGACCGCGTGGCGACCGTCGGGCATCACGCCCAGCACAAGCGGGCGCCATCCCCACGGGTCCCGGGCAGCCTCGACACGGTCGCGGAACAAGAAAATCAGGTTGAATGCGCCCCGGAGTTCCGCGAGCGCCGACGCGAGCGGGTCGTCATCGCCCGCCGCCGACGCCGCCGACAACAGGTGCAGCACCACTTCCGTATCACTCGAAGTACGGAACAGGTGCCCGGCTCCCTCGAGCCGCGCGCGAAGCGGCGTCGCATTGACGATGTTCCCGTTGTGCGCCACCGCGACATCGCCCGCGCCGAAGGTCGCCACCATCGGCTGCGCGTTCTCCAGTTTGCTCGCGCCCGTCGTCGAATACCGGTTGTGCCCGATCGCCCCCCCCGCGACCCGCGGCCTGGCCGCCGCGTGCGCGTTCAAACGGTCGAGCGAGTCGTTGTCGAACACCCGCGCCACCAGGCCCATGTCCGCGTGACGCAGGATCGTCTTGCCGTCCGTCGTCGCGATGCCCGCCGACTCCTGCCCGCGGTGCTGGAGCGAGAACAGGGCGAGGTACCCGTGCGTGCCGGCGTCCTCGATCCCCCACGCCCCGTACACGCCGCACTTCTCGCGCGCCTCCCGGTCCTCCAGAAACTGGGGCAGCGGGATCGGCTCTTGGGAGGGCTGGGGCATCCGGGCGGCTCCTGAGATCGAATGAGCGTGGGGAAACCCTCATCCTACGCGCACCGGCCGCCCCCGTGGCCCACTCGCCCTCCGTCCGAGCGAGTTTGACGAATCGGCCTTTGGACGGTGTAATACCCGGCCCAACTCGAAGACCGGACCCATCCCGCGCGGCGTATCCGCGCGGCCCGGACCGCAGACGCGGCATCCCGGGTTCGGGTCGCTCAACCATCGAGCACCTCTCGGCAGCGAGCCGAGAGAGACGGAGATTGCCATGGCCCGCTACACCGGACCCAAGGTCAGATTGTCTCGACGCGTCGGCGCCCCCATCGCCGACATCCCCAAGCACACCGCCAAGCGCCAGCTCAACCCGCCGGGCATGCACGGCTACCGCGGTCGCCGCCTGCGCGACTACGGCCTGCGTCTCAACGAGAAGCAGAAGCTCCGCTTCCACTACTCGATCCTCGAGAAGCAGTTCCGTCGCTACGTCGACGAGGCCAAGCGCCGCCAGGGCAACTCCGCCGACAACCTCCTGCAGCTGCTCGAGTCGCGCCTCGACAACGTGCTCGCCCGCGCGGGCGTCGTCCGCACGATCTGGGCCGCGCGTCAGATGGTGGTTCACGGGCACGTCCGCGTGAACGGCAAGAAGGTCGACCGCCCGTCGTACTCCATCAAGGTCGGCGATGTCATCACCTTCCGCGACAAGATCCACACCCTCATCCGGGACAACATGGAGTCCATCGTCGGGCACATCGTCCCCGATTGGATCGAGTTCACCCCGGCGGAGCTCACCGTCCGCGTCGCGGCCCTGCCCACCGCGGACCAGGTGCCCTTCGAGGTCAACACCAATCTGATCATCGAGTTCTACCGCTAAACCCACGATCAAGCCGGCGGCACGGGACATCGCGCCGAGACCCCTCGGCGCGCCCTTTCCTCCCCCACTGCCGCGGGCGCAGCGAACGGTGCTCGCATGCTCAAGTTCTTCCGTAAGTACAACATGATCATCCTCGTGGTGGGCGGCTGCTTCCTCATGGTCGCCTTCCTCGTCGGCAGCTCGCTCCAGCAGCTCCAGGGGATGATGCAGAACCAGACCATCGCCACGATGCGAGGCGTCAAGATCTCGGGCAACGACTACGCCCGCGCCCAGACCGACTTCGCCATCGTCAAGCAGATGATGGACCCCGTCTTCCCGCAGTTTGTCAACGCGCTGGAGGGGACCGACGGTTCCGGCATCGACACGTGGCTCATGCTCTCGACCGAAGCGCAGCGCCTGGGTCTCGTGGGCGGCGTGCAGGACGGGCAGAACATGGTCTCCCTCGCCGCCGACATGGCCGTCGATACCTACTTCCAGTACCAGTATCGCATGCCGGTGACGCCGCAACTCCTCGAGATCCCAGAGGTCAAGACCGAGTACGACGCGGTCCACAGCGCCTACACACAGATCATGGACCAGGCGCGCCAGCAGATCCTCAAGAGAGGCAATAGCGAGCGCGCGGTGGACATGGCCCTCGCCCGGGCGCACGGCGTGCTCCGCGTGTTCCAGGCCAACCGCAACGAGGCCTCGCTCGTCTCGGCCCCCGAACTCCGCGCTCACGCGCAGGAAGTCCTCGATGTGGCCGTCGTCGGCATGGTGACGCTCAACGCGCTCGCCGCCGCCGATGAACTGCCCGAGCCCACCGAGGACGAGATCCTGACTCAGTACGAGACCTACCGCTCCGTCCGCCCCGGCGAGGGGCTCCTCGGCTTCGGGTACCTCCGCCCGCCCGCGGTGCAGGTCGAGTGGATCAACATCGATCAGAAGGTCATCGCCAACGAACTCCCCCTCGATCGCGTCGCCGTCCGCGTGTTCCACAAGAACAACAAAACGCAGCGCGGCTGGAGCGACGACTTCGAGACCGTCAAGGACCAGGTCGAGCAGGCCATGCGCACGGAGCGCGCCTCCGAGATCGTCGCGTCGGGCGTCGACGCCGCACGCAACGAGATGCGCCGCCTCTCCTCGCCCCTTTCCGATGACGGGCGATTCAAAAGCGTGCCCGAAGACTGGCGGACGAAGTTCGCCTCGATGGACGAGATCGCGGGCAGGATCCGCGAGACCATGACGCGCGAGGCCGGCATCGATGTCTCCGCCGCTGTCACGGTCCTCACCACAGCCAACGAAGAAGACCCTTGGAAGAGCGCGCGGCAGGCCATGCTCCTGCCCGGCATCGGTCGCTCCGTGAATCCCGGCGTCGGCGCGGCCGGCCGCGGCTGGACGACCTTCGGCGAGTACGCACTCCAACTTCGGGGCCTCGTCCCCGATGACGCCGCCACCGTGCAGGAGGGGCTCGTCTACGGCCCGCTCACCGGCGGCGAGGACCGCTACTTCTTCCGCGTGACCGACCACCGCCAGGAGAGCCCGCCCGATTCGCTCGAAGAGGTGCGGACAACCGTCGTCAAAGACGCGCGACTGTTGCAAGGGTGGAATCACCTCAAGGCCGTCGTCGCCGACGAGGCGGAGGCGCTCGCGCAAGCCGAAGGGCTCGACGCCGTCGGACGCAAGTACGGCATGACCGCGCAGCGTCCCTTCGAGGTCTCCAGAATCGGCATGACGCCCAAGATGGAGAAGCCCCAGCCGATCCGCGGCGAGAATCAGCCCGAACTCCGCAACGCGATCATGGACCTCGTCGAGCCGTGGGACCCGCTGGTTGATGTCGCGTCGCTCCCGCTCGATCAGCGCGTCGTCGTGATGCCGATCGAGCAGGCCAAGGGGCTCGTCGTCGTCGTCGTGGAAGGACGCTACCCCGCGACCCGGGAACGCTTCTTCGAGGCCTACACCTCGGTGGAACGCGCAGCGCTCTCAGAGTTCGCCGCGTCCCTGAACGACAACATCTACTCGACCGAGCGCCTCCGCGAACGCTTCGACTTCAAGGAAGTCAAGAAGCGCGGCAGCGGCAACGACGACGCGATCGACGAAGAGGCCGCCGAAGACAGCACCGACTGAACGCTATCCGATCAGGCGATCTCCGACATCATCGCGTCGAATCCCTGATGTTCGTGACGCGCACGCGCCGCATCGAATGACGCACGCCCGAGGAGCGGGCTCTCGAGTCGGGCCAGCACGCCGACGACCAACTCGATCACGCGCGCCGGACCGGCCGTGCCGTGGCACCAGTACTCGTAATCCGCGAAGGACAACCGGACCGTGATCATCCGGGCCGGGCCGACCTCCACCTCAAACGCCCACGCGAACCGCAACTCGGTCTCCGTCAACACGCGAATCGGTGCCACCCCGGGAGTATCCTTCCGGTACAGACTCTGTCCCCGCTCCCGATCCGGCTCTCGCTCATTGCCCATCCATGAACTTCCTGTTTGAGACCATCTCGCTCGGCATGCGGAACCTCCGCCTGCACATCCTCCGGTCGATCCTGACCGCGCTGGGCATCATTCTGGGCGTCGGCGCGGTGATTGTCATGTCGAGCGTCGGCGAGGGCCGTATCCGCCAGACCATCAAGGAAATCGAACGCCTCGGCGCCCGCAACATCATCGTCCGTTCGATGAAGCCCGCTGAAGCGCTCCAACTCCAGCAGGGCCAGCAGCAGGGATGGCAGACGTCCTACGGCCTCACGCGCGTCGATCTCCGCTCCATCCAGGACCACTTCGGCGATTCGGCGATCATCGTCCCCACCAAGGGCGTCGGGTCGTACGTCCTCAAGGACCGCTTCCGCAAGATCAGCCAGGCGTTCGGCACGACGCCCGAGTTCGTCGATCTCGCCAATCTGAAAGTTGCCCGCGGGCGCTACATCAACCAGTCCGACATCGACGCCGCGGAACCCGTCGCCGTGCTGGGCGCCGAGGTCGCGCGAACGATGTTCCCCTACGAAGACCCGCTCGGGTCGACCATCCGCGTGGACGATCAGGTCTTCCGCGTGGTCGGTGTGCTCCGCCCGGTCGGCCTCGCCGGCGGCGCGGGCGCGAGTCTTGTCGGGCGAGATCTCAATCAGGATGTCCATGTCCCCATCACCGCGGCGCGCCAGCGCTTCGGCGATCTCGTCGTCCGACGAACCAGCGGGAACTTCAGCGCCGAACTCGTCGAAGTCTCCGAGATCTACATCCAGTCGCCCTCACGCGGCGATGTCATGCTCGACGCCAAGGTCGCCCATCGGGTCCTCGAAGCCAAGCACACCGGCATGCGCGATATCGAGGTGATTGTTCCCTACGAACTCCTCGAGCAGGCGCGCAAGGAAGCCCTCGCCGGCAACCTGACCACCGCCGTCATCGCGGGCCTCGCTCTCCTCGTCGGCGGCATCGGCATCATGAACATCATGCTCGCGACCGTCACCGAGCGCACACGCGAGATCGGCATCCGGCGCGCTATCGGCGCCACGCGAAAGCACATCATCGCGCAGTTCCTGGTCGAGACCGGCGTCCTGAGCATCATCGGCGCGCTCGTCGGCGTCGCCGCGGGCATCGGGTTCAGTTCGATCGTCGAGGTCGCGGTCCCGTTCCTGCCCAAACTCCCCATCCTCGGCGGGCTCATGGACCCCACCGCCACCATGCCCACGGCGCTGACACTCTGGTCCATCATCGTTTCGTTCTCGATCGCGGCGATCACGGGGCTCGTCTTCGGCATCTATCCCGCGATGGTCGCCGCACGGCAGGACCCCATCGTCGCCCTCCGCCACGACTAAGCCCGCCCGCGATCTATCGCACCGGCGTCCACGCCCAAGTCGAAGCGCCCCCGATCGGCGCAAACAATCGCTCGCTGTGGTCCACCGGATCGCGGTGCCCGACCAGGAGCACGCCCACGTCCTCAAGCCGGTCATATATTGCGCGCACCGCATCCTCGCGCGCCCGCCCGCCGAAGTGGCACAGCACATTCCGGCAGCAGATCACATCGAACCGACCGAGCCGGCGAGCCGCCATCGCGTCCCGGAGATTGTGCGCCCGGAAAGCGACCATGCTCCTGAGCGGCTCGCGCACCCGGCTCCCGGCACCGTCGATCGAGAAGAAGCGATCGTGATCATCGGGATGCACGTCCCGAACCTCCTGGCGCGAGTACCACCCCGCCTCGGCCCGTGCCAGCGCGCTGGCATTGATGTCGGTCGCAAGAATGCGCACATCCCAATCGTCGATGCGCACGCCCAGAGCGCGATGGACGATCATCGCCAGGTCGTACGCCTCCTGCCCGGCGGCGCAGCCCGCCGACCACAAGCGCAGTCGCCGCTCGCGCCGGTTCGCCTCGATCATGCGCGGGAGCACCGATCGCTCGAGAAACTCCAGCTGGAGCGGGTACCGGCCGAACGAGGTCTCGCCGATCGACGCCAGCCGGAGCAGTTCGTCCAGTTCATGAACGCGCTGCGGGCCCATCCTCAGGTACGCGCAGTACTGCGTCGCATCGCCGAGCCCCAGCTCGCGGACGCGCCGCTGCACGCGCGCACCCAGCGCAAACCGCCGGGTCCGCTCCAACTCGATCCCCGCGTGATCTCGCATCGTGCCGCAGATCTCGTCGTATGCATCGTCCGCAATAACCTGTGCCTCATGCTTCATCGCGGTGGGTCCTCCGACGCGCTCGCGACCATGCCGACGAACACGGGTTATTGGATCAATCGTCCCCGCGCTGCGCGTTCTTAAGAGGACGCGCGCAAGTCGAGGTCAACCTCGCAAACTTCCTGCTGACGAACGCGCCGCCGCGGCGCGGGGCGCCAATTCCGATCCGCTGGCAACCGCCGCCGCACGCGGAATTCGCAAGGTCCGAAAGGTCGTTTCGTGGTTATCACCACTTCTTTTCTAGGACCACTTCATTCGCGTCTCATGCACGTCGATGTTCTCGGCACCTCAGGGTTCTAGGGCCTCAACGCCCGGCTCCGGGGTGCGGCAAGACGCGACGGTCGCGCCAATCCGCTTCAACAAGATCCCGCGGACCTAGAGCAGCGGGAAGGCCCAATGAAACCGGGCCGAGCAGCACGGATCAGGGAGGACCGAATACCATGAGCCGAATCAACACCAATGTGAGCTCGCTGATCGCACAGCGCGTTCTGACGAACAACAACAACAACCTCGGATTGTCGCTCGAGCGCTTGTCCACCGGCCTGCGGATCAACCGCGGCAAGGACGACCCCGCCGGGCTCATCGCCTCTGAGAACCTCCGCGCCGAGAAGTCGGCGATCGGGGCCGCGATCAAGAACGCCGAGCGCGCCGATCAGGTCGTGAACATCGCCGAAGGCGGTCTCACCGAGATCAGCGGCCTGCTCAACGAACTCCAGGGGCTGATCACCGCGTCGGCGAACACCGCCGGCCTCTCCTCCGAGGAGAAGGAAGCGAATCAGCTCAAGATCGACTCCATCCTCCAGACCATCGACCGCGTCGCCAGCGCCACCTC
>CALFMQ010000071.1 GCA_937879825.1 uncultured Phycisphaerales bacterium | reverse complement strand
GAGGACGCGGATATCACGGAGGTGACGATCAGCGCGCCGCTGCTCAAGCGGTACAAGGCGAACCTGACGGCGTACTGCGATCAGTTGCGTGACTTCTGCGCGCGGCGGGAGATGGTGCTGCTGACGATGCAGTCGGACACGCCCATCGAGACGCTGCTGCTCGATTACCTGCGCCGGCGGGGGGTGCTGCGATGAGTTGGCTCACGCCCGGGCTGGCGGGGATCGCGGCGGCGATCACCGTGCCGTCGTTGCTCATTCTGTACTTCCTGAAGCTGCGCCGGCGCGACATGGAGGTCTCGACGACGCTCCTGTGGAAGAAGGCGATTCAGGATGTGCAGGCGAACGCGCCGTTCCAGAAACTGCGCCGGAACATCCTGCTGCTGTTGCAGATGCTGGTGCTGGCGGGCGCCCTGCTCGCGATCGCCCAGCCGCGGATGGCGGGCGAGGCGCCGCCGGCGAACCGGACGGTGATCATCATCGACCGGTCTGCGAGCATGAGCGCGACGGACGAAGCGATCGACGGGTCCACGGCGACACGGCTCGACCGCGCCAAGCAGCAGGCGCTGCTGCTCGTGGACTCGATGCGGGACGGGGGTGTGCTGAGCGCGGGCGGCGGCGACCAAGCGATGGTCGTGGCCTTCGGGACGACCGCTGAGATCGTGCAGCCGTACACCGCGAGCAAGGCGCGGCTGCGGGAAGCGATCGAGGCGATCGAGCCGACGGATGAGCCGACGGACTTCTCAGATGTGATGCGCGTGGCGGGGCCGTTCGTTCGGCCGACGACGGTCGAGGTCGAGACCGGCTCGGGCAAGAATGATGTGCAGTACCTGCCCGGCGCGCCGATCGCGCTGTTCTCCGACGGGTCGATCTCGCACCTGGATGTGGTCGAGAAGCACCCGGAGTCGGAGTTCCGGTACACGTCGGTGGGGACCGACGATGCCGTGAATGTGGGGATCACCGCGATCGGCGCGGAGCGTTCGTACGACCGCCCGGAGCGGGTGAGCGTGTTCATCGGCCTGCAGAGCACGGACCCGAAGGCGCGGACGGTGGATGTGGAGTTCGGCATCGACGGCGCGATCGGGATGGTCAAGAGCGCGAGCGTCGGCGGCGCGACGGAGGAGGGGCCGGGGCGGGGAGGCGTGGTGTTCCAGCTGGACCGCACGGAGGCCGCGATCGTGACGGTGCGCATCCCGCAGGGCGATGCGCTGACGGCGGACGACACGGCGCGGCTGGTGATCCCGCCGGCCAAGCGGCTCACCGTGGCGCTTGTGTCCAACGGCAACTACTACCTGCGCAACGCGCTCAACGCGATCGGCGTTTCGCAGATCGACGCGATCTCCAGCGCGGAGTATCAGCGGCTGCGCGACGCGGATGACTTGGCGAAATACGATGTGTACGTGCTGGACAACTGGCTGCCGGCGCTGGAGCCGAGTGAGGGCGCGGGATCGGAACTGGCCTTGCCCCCGGGCAACTACATCATCATCGGCAAGACGCCCGCGGTGGCGGGCCTGAGCGATACCGGGCGCACGATCAAGACGACGGGCTTCGTCGATTGGCAGCGGGATCACCCGGCGCTGCGGTACCTGTCGCTCTCCGGGATCGTGATCGGCAACGCGCCGGAGATCGAGGCGGCGCGCGAGGTGCGCGTCTTGGCGTCGACGGGCGCGGGGCCGGCGATCATCGATGCTTCGCGGGGCGCGACCAATGCGCTGGTCGTGACATTCGATATGTCGCGATCGACCTGGCCGCTCGATCCGGGGTACATCCTGTTCCTGAGCCAGGCGGTGCGGTTCGTAGGTGACGAGGGCGGGGCCGCGGGCGCTGCGGCGCTGCGGCCCGGCGACATCCTGACGGAGCGGCTCCCGGAGTCTGTGACCGAGGCGCGGCTGACGCCGCCGTCGGGGAACGAGATCACCTTGCGGGCCGGCGCGGACGGGCGGGTGACCTTCGGGCCGATCGAGCGTGTCGGGCTGTACGCGCTGAGTTGGAGCGGGGCGCCGGGGCCGCGTGATCCGGTGATCGCAGGGCGTCCGACGCGGACGATCGCGGTGAATCTGGGCGATGCGCAGGAGTCGCGGATCGCGTCGGCTTCGCAGCTGGATCTGCCCAGCGGAAAGATCGCGGCGGAGAATGCCAACAACTCCGGTCAGCGGGAGAACAAGCGGCTCTGGCCGTGGATCCTGCTGGCGGCGCTGGGCGTCCTCATGCTGGAGTGGTTCGTGTACAACCGGAAGGTCCATTTGTGAGTCGATGCTGGTTGCGATTCCGGGCGGTGTCGGCGGCGCTCTGCGCAGCGCTCACGGTCTTATCGGCGCCCGCCCTTGCGAGACAATCGGCGCAGGACGATCCGAGGCCGAGTTTCACGGCGGAGATCGGGCTCGGGCAGATGGTCAAGATGGGCGCGTGGTGCCCGGTGCGTGTGCAGATCACGGGCGGGTCGGCGCCGGCGGACGGCGTCGTGCGCGTCGAGATCGGCCGCGGGATGGCGACGGACATGACGGTCGAGGCGCCCTTCGGCGCGACTCCCAAGAAGACGACCTTCGTGGATGTGTGCGTGCCGATCGTCGAGGACTCGAGTTGGCGCGCCGACGTGCGGTGGATGCGCATCGCGCTGGTGGATCGGAGCGGCAAGACGCTGCGGGCGGCGCGGTATTCCGAAGACGGGCGCAACGACTCGATCCGGTTCTTCTCGAAGTTCGTGAACGGCGACGGGCACTTGATGGTGTATGTCGGGCGATCAACGCTCCGGATCGCCTCTCAGACGTGGTCGATGGGGTATGAGCGATTCAAGGGTCTGTCGCAGGTATCGGTGACGGGCGCGCTGGCGACGTCGCTCCCGACCAAGGCCATGGCGTACGAGGGCGTGGACACGCTGGTGATTCTGCAAAGCGAGTTTGCTTCGCTCGACACGGTGCAGCAGCGGGCGATCGCCGAATGGGTCTCTATGGGCGGCCGGCTGATGTTCGTGGCGGATAGCGCGAATCCGGACCTGAGTTGGCTCGATGGCGGCGCGCCGGTGCGCGTGGAGCGGGATCGGGTGTCGGGCAGGCCCCGCCTCTCGCTGACGGAGAGCGGAGCGCGGCGCGGGTGGTCGGTGGCGACGATTCGTGCGCCGGATCTCGCTGAGGAGGTCACGAGCACCGAGCCGCTGATCGTCGAGTCGCCGCAATCGGTGCCGCCCGATGCTTCGTCGGATCGCGGCATCAACGCGATGGCTTACGGCATCTCGGGGCTCGGCCGGGTGATGATTCTCGCGGACGATCCGGGGGATATCTACCCGTGGGGCGAGAAGGCGTCGGTGTGGCGCGAGGCGCTGGAGCCGATGATCGATACGAAGAAACTCGCGCCGGACGACGAGTACGCCTGGTTCTCCACTTCGAGGCGCGTGGCGTCGATGAACGCGATCGTCAACGCGGTCGCGGACGGGATGGGGCTCGATACCCGGTTCCCGGTCCTGCTGTTCGCGGCGATCCTGACAGTCCTGGCGGTTCTGGTCGGGCCGATGGACCGGATCGTGCTCCGCCGGCTGCGCCTGTCGGGGCTCGCGTGGCTGTCGGCGCTGGTGTGGATCGGGCTGGTCGGCGTGATCGCGTATCTCGGACCGAACTTCCTGCGGACCTCGTCGAGCGTGCAGTCGCGGGTGACGGTGACGGACATCAACGCGATCGACGGGGTGGCGTCACGGTCCGGGGTCATCTCGTTCTTCGCGGGCCGATCGGGCGTGCGGACAATCGAGGGCGCTGCGCCGGACTCGTGGTGGCGTTCGGCGTCGGCGACGCGGAGCGACTGGGATGCGCGCCCGGTCGGGGCGCTGTCGGTGAACGCGGTGCAGAGCGTCGGCTCGACGCCGGGCGGCGTGTACATGGGCGTGTGGACGCTCAACGCGATGACGGACGAGTGCCGCGTGACACCCGAGTATTCGGGGCGGTTGGTGGCATCGGGCGGTTCGGCCGTGTCGCTCGAACTGGAGGGCGTGCCGAGCGACGCGGAGCAGGTGATGGTGATCTGGGGCAAGCGGGTCTACGCGGCGACGCATGCCGGGGAGTCCCGATGGACGCTGGGGTCGCGGAACGAGTCGCTTGCGCAGACGTACGGCGTGACGCGGACGGAACTCGATGAATGGGGGCGCCGATCCAGGCGGTACTACGGGAGCGTGAGCGACGCGGCGTTCATGCTGCCCGGCGCGGATCGGCGGGGCGAGGCGCTGACGCGGGCCGCGGCTTCGGAGGATGTGGCGCTGGTGTACCTGACGCTCCCGTCGGCGGAGAGCGATGTCGCGTTCCATCTTGGCAGAGGGACCGAGGCGTCGCGGAGCATCGCCACGAGACTCGTGCGGATGCTGATCCCGGTGGAAGCGGAGGGCGGATCATGATCGATATGAAGGGCGTGACGGTGCGGTACGGCTCGCTCACGGCGCTGAACAACTTCACGCTCGAACTGCCGGCGGGCGAGGTGTACGGCTTCATCGGCCCCAACGGCGCGGGCAAGTCGACGACGATGAAGGTGCTGGCGTGCCTGCTCCGGGCCGACTCGGGCAGCGCCCATGTGGACGGGATGGACGTGCGGACGCACTCCTTCCCGATTCGCCGGATCATCGGGTACATGCCGGATTTCCTCGGTGTGTACGACGACCTGACGGTGGACGAATACCTGCAGTTCTTCGCGTCGGCGTTCGAGATCCCCCGGAAGAAGCGGCGCGCGATCGTGGACGGCGTGCTGGAACTGACGGACCTCACCGAGAAGCGCGACTCGATGGTGGATGGATTGTCGCGCGGCATGCAGCAGCGGCTCGGCGTGGCGCGGGTGCTGATCCACGACCCGAAAGTGTTGCTGCTCGACGAGCCGGCCTCCGGGCTGGACCCACGGGCGCGGATCGAGATGCGCTCGCTGCTCACCGAACTGCGGAGCATGGGCAAGACGATCATCGTGTCGTCGCACATCTTGTCTGAATTGCACGAGATGTGCACGAGCATCGGCATCATCGAGCGCGGCACGCTGCTGTTCTCGGGTTCGCTCGATGACGCCTTCAAGCAGGCGGGCGTGGGCGAGCGAATCGCGATTCGGCTGGAGGGCGATCCCGAGAACGCCGAGCGCGTGCTGCGATCGATCGATCTGGTGGACTCGGTGCGCAAGGAGAACGGCGACATGGTTGTCGATCTCGTCGCGGGGACCCTCGGGCACCATGACCTGATCGAGCGTCTGGTGCGCAGCAACGTGCGGATCGACGCCTTCCGACCGATCTCCACGAAGCTCGAGGACGTGTTTCTTCGTATCACGCAGGGCAAGGTGCAATGAGCGATCTGGGTTCGCGCCCATCTCGGTGGCTCTGGATGATCCGCCCGGACAAGATTCTGTTCGGGCCGATCTTCGCCAAGGAGGTGATCACCTCCGGGCGGCGTGCGTCGACCTACTGGACGCGCGGGCTCTTCGCCCTGGCGATTGCGGGGCTGGTGTCGCTGTTCCTGTGGGGCCACTGGGAAGAGTTGCGCCATGAGGGCGTGGCGCAGCGGCTCCAGAACATGCAGTTGGTGGGGCCGCAACTGGCGTGGGCCATCGTCTGGGTGCAGTTCGTGGTGGTGACGCTCATCGCGCCGGCGCTCACGGCGGCGTGCATCTCGGAAGAGTCGGCCAACCGGACGCTCTCGGTGCTGATGACCACGCCCATGACCTCGGCGCAGATCGTGATGGGCAAACTGGCGAGCCGGATGGTGCAGCTGGTGATTCTCGGCCTGCTGACGCTGCCGGCGCTGTTGCTCTTGCGGCTGCTCGGGGGTCTGGAAACGGAAGCGGTCGTCGCGGGCGCTTCGCTCACGATGGGCGCTGGATTCTTCGCGGCGTCGGTCGGGTTGCTGCTGTCGGTGGTGAACAAGCGGCCTTGGTCGGTGATGGTGCTGTCGGAGGTCATCACGGCAGCGGTCTTTGTCGGTCCGATTCTGGTCTCCGTCCTGTTCATGGCGCTCTCCGGGGGCGGGGGACCGGGCGCCACATGGCTATGGCTCTTGGGTGTCCTGGCGCACATCAGCCCGGCGGTGGCGCTGGGCGCGGTGATGGGCAACGCCAACGGCGCGGGGATTCCGGTGAGTTCATTGCAGATCTGGCTCTCGGCGACGGGCTCCATGATCGTGCTGGGCTCGCGCGTCAACCTGCTCGCAGTCGCGCTGACACGCCGCCCGATTCGGCCGCATATGAGCGGCTGGGTGCGATCAGAACG
>CALFMQ010000070.1 GCA_937879825.1 uncultured Phycisphaerales bacterium | reverse complement strand
CCCAAGCCCGTCAAGCAGGCCATCGTCGCCCCCCCCCGGCTCATGCTGGGCCAGAACGTCCAGGTCAACGGCCCCCTCGGCGCCGCCCTCGACAACGACGACTTCGACTCCCTCGACGGCCCGCCCCTGGTCATGCGCTCCGACTTCTACGGCCTCGATGACGAACTCGACGACCGTCTCGACGACTTCTTCGACGCCGTGCTCGCAGACGATCAGGACGGCGACAACCGACTCCGCGACAACAAGTTCGGCGAACGCGATGCGCTCGCGGAACTCAACCTCATCGACTACGACGGCGACCTCGCCCCCGACCTCGCGTTCACCGACGCCACCCGCGACCACGCCGTCGACGACTTCGACATCTTCCTCAACTTCTACGACAACAACGGCGACGGCAAGGTCGTCCTCTCCGGACGCATGACCGCCGGCACACCCAACGACGGCCTCGCCGCCGAGTTCGATATCAACGATGCCCTCGCCATGCTCATCGACTCCGCCGTCGCCGACCGCAACGGCAACGGACGCTACAACGGCCGACTCGTCGACGGCTGGTGGCTCTTCGATGAGTTCCCCGACAACAACCACGACGGCGTCATCAACAACGACGACATCGACGCCGACGACATCAACCTCGGATACCGCGACGGCGTCCTCGACTACAAGGACCGCTACGCCAAGGTCCGCGGCTCCGTCTACTTCCGTGCCTCCCGCTCCCAGTGGGAAGCCGCCGACGACGGCTCCGGCAACTCCGTCGATGACTACCAGCAGTTCGTCCAGGGCGCCATCCGACCCGACGCCGGCGATCTGCCCGTCATCTTCGAGACCACCGAAAACGAAGTCCCCACCATCACCGCCGCTTCATTCTCCGAAGCCACCGAAGCACTCATCGACGCCGCCGACGGCGACACCGTCCTCGAGCAGGCACGCGATCAGAACGGCCCGACCTGGACGCCGCCCAGCTTCGTCGAGTCAACGCCCTTCGGCTCGCCCACGCCCGCCGACTGGTACGACCGGCCCGTCTACGAAGGCATCGTCTTCCGCAACGCCGTCATCCCCATGGGCACCAACGCGCTCTTCATCGATTGCACCTTCGTCGGCGTCACGCGCGTCGAGGCCTACATCGACAACACCCACGAGTCGTGGATCTTCTACGGCCAGCAGCAGCGCGACCAGCTCACCGGCCAACTCAACTGGCTCTACCCCCCGCCCCCCGAATACTCCTCCGCCCAGCTCGATACCTCCTACCTCGAAGATGGCGTCGAGGACGAGGACGGAATCCTCCCCCAACCCCTGATGGTCAGCGTCGATCTCAACGGCGACGGCATCACCCCCGACCAGTGCACCAACACCAAACTCCTCGCCAACAACCTCCGCTTCCACGACTGCCTCTTCGTCGGCTCCATCGTCGCCGATCAACCCACCGTCTTCTCCCCCATCCGCAACAAACTCCAGTTCACCGGCGCCACGCGCTTCACCAGCGTCCACCCCGACGCGCCCGACGATCCCGAACTCAACCCCGACTCCGACGACATGGACGAGATCGCCAAGTCCTCCATGATGCTCCCCAACTACTCCGTCGACATCGGCACCAACAACTCGCCCCAGGCGCAGGATGTCAACCTCAACGGCGCCGTCATCGCCGGCGTCCTCGATGTCCGCGGCAACGCGCGCATCAACGGCGTCCTCCTCCTCACCTACGACCCCGTCTACGGCTCCGCCCCGCTCGAGCTCTACGGCGAAGCCGTCGGCAACCCCGGCTCCTTCAATGTCACGCTCGGATACTTCGGCCCCGAAGACGGCGACCTCGAAGGCATCGACCTCACAGCCCTCGCCGATCTCGACGGCGACGGCAACGACGACATCGGGTGGGACTCCGCCCGCGACGAGAACGGCGCCCTCATCCCCATCGCCTCCGCCGGACCCATGCAGGACTGGTGGTTCGACGGCGTGCCCGATGAAGACTCCGAAATCGCACCCGGAACCTACGTCCGCCGCGCGATCACCTTTGAGGGGCTCGGCGAGATCCAGCTCAACTACGACCCCGACATCGTCCTCCCCGACGGCCTGGCCATGCGCCTCGCCATCAACCCCATCCGATCCTCCTACATCGAGGGCCGAGTCGTCATCGACCAACAGGAACAATAATCACATGACGAAATCAACCAACACATCCCGATCGCGCGCTCCGCGCCGCGCCTTCAGCATCATGGAAATGCTGATCGCCATCACGATCTCGTCCCTCCTCATGGTCTCGCTCCTCTCCGCACTCGACACCATGTACAAGCTCTACTCCGTCGGCACCGACTCCGCCTCAACCCACGTCGTCTCCAGAATCACCATGAGCCGACTCCTGGGCATGGTCCGCACCGGCTCCGACTTCGGCCCCTTCCCCAGCAACGTCCTCGACGAGTCCATCAACCCCCTCAACGCCGACTACTTCGAGTTCGTCTCGCTCAAAGACGAGAACGGCGACCCCCTCGAGATCACCCGCGTCGAGTACCGACTCGCCGGCGAAACCGCCGATCTCCGCTCATGGGGCAACGACGAAACCGAGCCCTCCTTCGGCGGCTCCGAAACACCCGGCGAACTCTGGCTCCTCGTTTTCGACGCGACATCCGCAAGCACCGACCCCATCCGCGAGGCCGTCCTGCTCTCCGGCGTCGAGCGCGCCGTCTTCTCCCTCCAGTACGACGTCGGCCCCAAACTGAGCCGCGCCACCATCGATCTCGTCGTCCGACCCGACGACGACGACCTCACCCTCACGACCGATGCGCCCCCCGAGACGATCCGCCTCGTCGCATCCGCCGTCTCGCGCCAACTCATCGAGTAGCAAACGCAAGGACCCCGACCATGGACCTCGACTCACCCGCAATGCTCTTCTCGGGGCTCGTCATCGGGACCATCGGCCTCGGGCTATTCCTCTACGGAAAAAAAGCGGAGCGCCCCGCGCCTCTGGCCATCGGCCTCGGCGTCAGCGCGCTCCCCTTCATGATCCATTCTGTCGCCCTGCTGTGGGCGGCCGCCGGAGCTTCGGTCGCCGCCCTCTGGGCGTGGAACAAACTCGCCTAAGGCATCACGCCGCGGCCACCGCCTTCTTACGCGAGGCCTTCTTCGAGCCGCCCTTCTTGGCGGTCTTCTTCTTCGCCGCCTTCTTCGCAGCGGGCTTCTTGGCCGCCTTCTTCTTGCTCGCCTTCTTCGCGGCGGGCTTCTTGGCGGCCTTCTTCTTCGCCGCCTTCTTCCCCGCACCCTTCTTCGAAGTCTTCTTCTTCGAGGACTTCTTCTTCGCCGACTTCATCTCGCCGACCTGAGCTTCGTACATCGCAATGTACTCCCGGGCACTGATGGCCCCTATGGTGTCACCAACAACATCAAGCGGCACGTCCTCCAGACGCTTAAACCGCACACAACTCTTGCCCATATCCAGCTTCTTCCCCGCCGCCTCCCAGCCCGCACGGAACCGACGCTCCAGCGCCGACCCCATGTACAGGTGCATCATGTAGATCGCCATGTGGTTCTTCTGCGACGCGAGACTCGCAAAGGGCAGCGGCAATCGCGGATCGCAGTGGTACCCCGCCGGGTACATCTCGTGAGGCACGAAGTACCCGATCATCCCGTACCCCATCCCCTCCCGAATCCCCTTCGGAAGGTTCTTCAGAATCACCTTCCGAATCGCCTCGATCGCCACGCGACGATCCTCGGGCAACTCCCGCAGGTACTGCTCAACCGTGGCCGCCTTGCTCTGCATGCGCGTGATAATCCAAACATCCCGCGCCCAACGCAACCCCCTCCGCGCGCCTTCTCCCAATATCATCCCCCAGACCTCACCCCGCGCACACAAGGGGAACCCCATGCGCATCAGCTACGCCATCGTGTTCGTCTCCGATATGAAGCGATCCGTCGCCTTCTACCGCGATGTCATCGGCCTCCCGCTCGCGTTCGAGTCCCCGCACTGGACCGAGTTCGCAACCGAAGGCGCCACCCTCGCGCTCCACATCGCAGACCGGCCCAACACCGACACGCACGCACCCACCGATGAGCCCGCCGGCCGATGCCGAACCGGGTTCCAGGTCCCCGATATCGATGCATTCCACGATCGACTCATCGCGCTCGGCGTCCGGTGCGTCCAGCCGCCAACGCCCGTCTTCGGCGCCAAGGTCGCCCAATACCTCGACCCCGACGACATGCCATTCTCCATCGGCCAGCAGCGCTGAGCCCCACCGCCGCAACGCCGACGACGCCCGCGACAACCCCGGCGCCCGCAGCAAAAACCATGGGCGAGCGCGCCGCCCGCCGTATGATCTCCGCCCCCGATCGCGCCCGCCGACCCGACCCCCAGAGCCGCCGGCGCCACGGAACAATCGGGCGGCGGCCGTGGCCCGCCGATACCACAAGACCCCGCCACGCATCAATCCTTCGAGCACCGATACATGACGCAAGCCAGCGTTTCTCCCGCCCATCGCGCACGAGCCCGCAAACCCGCCC
>CALFMQ010000069.1 GCA_937879825.1 uncultured Phycisphaerales bacterium | reverse complement strand
CACGCGCCTGTCCCGCACGCCATCGTCATCACGGCGCCGCGCTCCCAGGTCGCGACCTCCACGATGCGCGGCTCCACGACCCGCGCCCAATGCACATTCATCCGCTCCGGGAATGCATCGTGCCGCTCCAGCATCGCCCCCAACCGCGTCACTTCCGGAGCGCCGGGCGTTGCATCGACAAACATCACGGCGTGCGGGTTGCCCATCGATACGAATGTCATCACATGCCCAACCCCGCCGCTGCGCACCGCCCAGCAATGCTCTCCGGCTCGCTCCAGCGAGGCCGTCTCGACCGGCACGCGCGCCGCCTCAAGCTCCGGCCGCCCCATATCCGCGCGCGCCCGACGCACGATCCCGTCCGCGCCCCGCTCCGCCTCGACCCCGATCTTCCTCCACCCCACCCCCCCCATCACCACCGTCATCCGATCGGTGCGCACATACCCGCGCTCGATCGCCAGCTTCGCGACCATCCGAATCCCGTTGCCGCACATCCCGCCGGGCGAGCCGTCCGAGTTCACCACCTCCGCGCGCACATCGTCCGCACCTTCGCCGCGCGATACCACGATCACGCCGTCCGCGCCGATCCCCGTCCGACGATCGCACATCTCGCACGCCTTGGCGCGCCACGGCGCATCGCCCGCCGCCAACTCCGGGCGCGCCACCCCATCGAGCACGATGTAATCGTTGCCGCACCCGTGCATCTTCACGAACGCGATGTCCGCGCCGCTCATCGCCACGAGAAGTACCCCATCACGCCGATCGCCAGCAGCCCGACGATCGTCAACAACTTGATCACGCGAACCTTCCGATCGATCGCCAGCCCGTACACACGCTCGCCCACTAATCGCTCCAGCGCCCGCTGCCGCCCCAGGATGCTCCCGTGGCGATAGGTGAACTTCCGCCTCGGGATATGGTTGTACAGCGCCACTACGCCAATCGCGCCCGCCATCGCGTACACCGCCTCGTCCGTTACGGGCCGCCCATCATTGCCACCCCCGCGGTGCATCCCGCTCAGGTGCTGCGCCGCAAAGGCGTCCGCCTGCAGCTCGAATCGTCGGCTCACGACACCGAACACCAACACCCCCACGACAATCCCCGCCACCGTCAACCCGACCCCCAGCCACGCCGCGATCCCCTGCGCGATCAGCCCGCGTTCATCCATCGACCGCGCCAGCCAATCCGCGCCCACCCAGAACACGCCGACCGACGCGATGATCGACCCCAGCATCCACGGCAGGTGGTGCCGCCTGGCGTGCCCCACCTCGTGCGCCATCACCGCCTCCACCTGCTCAGCGCTCAACCGCTCCAATAGCGCATCGGTCAGCAGCACATACCGCAGCCACGGGAGCACGCCCACCATCGCGCCGTTGAGCATCCCCGTCCGGCTCCGCCACACCAGCAACTCCGCGCACCGCACGCCGTGCGCCTTGCACAAGCCCATCAACCGGTCCCGCATCGCGCCCGCGCCGAGGGGGCGCGTCGACCACAGGAATCGCAGTAGCAATGGCGCGCACGACAACACCGCCACCACGCCCCCCAGCTGCAGCACGACAGCCACCACCTCATCGCGCGTCATCGTCTCGCCGGGCGACTCGGGAAGGTCCAGCACCCGCTCGATCACTTCGGCCCACGACACCAGCAGGAAAATCGGCACGAGCACCACCAGCACGCCGTGGCGCATGTGGTCCCACACAAACTCCCACCGCGTCGGGATCGCCTCCACCCGCTCGCCCCCATCCAGCCGCGAATACACCGACGCCTCGCGCACGCGCCGATCGATCGGCGCATACGCCCACCACACCCACGCCAGCACCGCGACGGGCGGCGCCATCGCCAGCGCCTCATCAAGCCCCACGACATTCCCGATCACGCCGCGCACCGCCTCGAACCACCCCGCAACGATCACCGCGCCCGCGAACGCCGCCAGGATGCCGACTCGCGACACCGAGATCACAGCATCCGCAAGCCCGAGCGCCCGCCCGTCGCCACGCCGGTCCAGCGCCCCGCCGATCCGCCACAGCGCCAGGTGCGACAGCGCCCCCACCAGCGCCATCGGCGCGAGCGAATACAGCGCAACTTCCCACGCGCTCAATCCGCGCACGATCGGCACGCCGGAGAACGACTCGCCCACCAGCAGGATCGCCACCATCGCGATGAGCAGCGGGTGCAGCATCGCCCGGCTTACCCGCCGCCGTCCGTGCGCTCGACGGCGCCCAGATCAACCACCGCACCATCGGGCGTGTAGTAATCGGCGTTCATCTTGTTCGGGCTCACAAAGGTGTACACGAGCCCGCTGCGCCCCTGACGCTTCGCGTACTCCAGGTCCCCGTCGCTCGGCCCCGCGTACCGCCGGTTCGCGTAGTCACTCGCGTGAAAATGGAAGAAGAGCACCGACGCATCGCCCGCGTCCAGCATCTCCTGCGACGCCACGAACCGGTCATCGCCGTAGCGCTCCGTCGGGCGGGGCGGATAGGTTGTCGCCGCGAACCCACGCGGTGCGCTCCAGTCGATCAGCCCGCCGTACTCCGTCGTCGTATCCCGGCGATCACGCTCGGCGCTCACAAAGAGCGCACCGGCGACGCCCCGGTCGTCCACGCAGTCGATCGCCGCCATCAAGAGCAGCGCATCGCCCCATGACAGTTTGTCGCCGTCATCGCCGAGCGTCTCGCCCGTGAGCGTTCCGGCCATCTCGCGCCGGAACACCGTCCGCCCCTTCAGGCGACGCCCCGCCTCCCCGAGCAACGCCGATCGGCTCATCGTGAGCCACTCCGGGTGCCGCTCCGACGCGTACACCACCCCCGCCATATGACGCAGCGCCCAACCGCGCAACTGCTCGGCGCCCAACCCCGCAACCGCCGAAGCCGCACGCGAACGGAACTCCGCGTGCCGCCCTTCGCCCAGGCGGCGCACCCACGCCAGCTGCTCGCCGGTCCGCGGCACCGCCTTCAACTCGCGCGCCGACCACACCACGCTCTGCGTGAGCGCATCATCGGGCACGCTCTCGTGCGTCAATCGTTCCAGCAACCGCGCCTCGTCCGGCTCCAGCGCCATGAGCAAGCCCCACGCCTCCACACGGTCCCGCTCGCGCAGCCCATCAGTCGCCCCTGCGACCTCGCCACCCAGCCGGTCCATGAATACATCGAACACAACCTCGCTCGGCGCACGACCGGGGAACAACTTCGCGAGCGCGACGCGCTCGGGCGAGTCCTTCTTGATCTTGTAGTCGCTCAGCGCCGCCGCACGCGACCACCGTCGCACCAGCGCCGGCCCCAGATCCGTCCATCCACGCTCCGCCGCCGCGTCGCCCATCACCGTCACGATTCCCTGGTCCGGCTCTGTCGGCAACATCAGCGCGAACATCCGGCGCGTGTCCGCAAGGTTCGCCTCATCCTTCAGCAGCTGCGCGATCGCCCCGGCCCGCAGCTGCGTCGGTGCCGAACGCTCCCACACCACGCGCTTGAGCGACTCGCGCGCCCCCGAAGGGTCCAGCGCGCCCTCAGCAATAAACTCGTCTGTGCGCTCAACCGACGCCATCCGGTCGCGCAGGTCCGCGCTTTTGTCCGTGATCGCGCCGGGCGTGGCCTCGCCCCCGCCTCCCCCGGAGCACGCCGAGAGAAGCAGCGCGACCAGAGCCGTCCATGCGCCCGCGCAACGATCGATGCGTCCGTGTCTCATGCGACCGAGTGTACGCCACCCCCCGGCGCGTTTGTCGCCGCCGCTCCCTCACGCCTATCATCACGCTTGCCAACTTCAGGAGCATCGATGCCCGGATCGCCCAGCAAATCCACACCCGATCACGCGGATCTCCACGACCGAGTCGCCATGGTCATCGATCGCATCCGGCCCGCCGTCCAGTCCGACGGAGGCGACCTCGAACTCGTCGAGATCACGGACTCCGGCGTCGTGAAAGTGCGTTTGCACGGCGCCTGTGTCGGGTGCCCCTCGTCAACACTCACGCTCAAAGCCGGCATCGAACGGAATCTCAAGGACTACGTCCCCGAAGTCCGATCCGTGGAAGCCGTGGAGTGAGTCAACACTAACCCGAACATTTCCCCCAAGGGTTCGTTGTCCGCGTGTGTGGGCGCGGTACACTCTCATGTGGTGGGTAATCGCGGCATCCGTTGTGCCGTTGGACAGGAGGTCCTCATGCTGGTCATCACCAGACGCGAGGGCGAGGAGGTCGTCATCGGCGACCCACGCAATCCGATCGGGATCGTGCGCATTGCCACGATCAAAGGCGATCGTGTGCGCGTGGCGCTGGAGTTCCCGCGAGATATCCCGGTGCATCGCCGGGAGGTCGCGGATCAGATCGTTGTCGACGGCCCCGAGGTCGCCGGCAAGATCGGACTGGCCGCCGCCTCGACCTGATCGCACGCAAGTTCTGAACAAACCATCCCGTCGCCGGTTGTGTTGCCTTACTCGGCTATCGGTGCGCGCTGCGCCAGCGACTCGATCTGCTCGACCGTCAGCGACTCCGGGCGCGCGCTCGCATCCATCCCATCCGGGAACCCGAACCCGCGCCCGAGAATCGCGCCGATCTGCTTCCGGCGCTTCGTGAACAGCACGCGGCACATCCGCGCCAGCGCCTCCGCATCGCGCGTCAACGCCACCTCGCGCCGCACGAGCGACACCATCTCGCTCTCCACCTTGGGCCTCGGCCAGAAGCACGCGCCGGGCAACACCGCGATTCGTTCGATCTGCGCAAGCGCCTGGGCGATCACGCCCAACTCGCCGTAATCCTTCGTGCCCGGTTTGGCGCGCAAACGCTCCCCCACTTCCTTCTGGATCGTCACGAACATCCCCCGGCACTCGGGATGCTTCGTCAGAATCGTCACCATCAGCGGGCTCGCTGCCCCATAAGGCAGGTTCGAAACCAGCGTGAACGCGCGCCCCCGCAGCGCCGCCACAACCTCCTCGTTCATCGCCGACTTCCCCGCCAGACAATCCCCGCGTACCAGCGCGATGCGCTCACCGAGCGTCGTCGTGAGCAGCTCGCCCAACCCCGCGTCCAGCTCGCACGCGATCACCTCGCACCCGCGCGCCACCAACTCCTCGGTCATCGTCCCCGTGCCCGGCCCCACCTCCAGCACCACATCCCCCGCGCCCACGCCGGAGGCATCCACGAGTTTCCGAATCAGGTTGTGATCGATCAGGAAGTTCTGCCCCAGCGCGTGCCGGGGCGACAGCCCGTGCGACTCCAGCAGGAACCGAATCTCGTTCAGCGTCTGCATCGCTCACCACTCGCCGCTGAGAATCCGCTCGATCGCCCGCGCCACGCCATCTTCCGCGTTGCTCTCCGTGTGCCTCGCCGCAACCGCCTTCACCTCATCCACCGCATTCCCCATCGCCACGCCCAGCGCCGCCCCCTCGATCATCGCCACATCATTCACCTCGTCCCCGATCGCGGCGATCCGGTCGCGCGCGATCCCCATCTCGAGCGCCAGCCGATGAATCGCCGTCCACTTGGAGACCTGCGGGTCGAACACCTCCAGCAGGTGCACCGTCTCGTCCTTGCCGCCGTGCGCCTCGTGCGAGTTGCCCGACACCGCCGCGAAGTGCTGCATCATCGTGCGCTCGCCGAACTCCGCGCGCACCGACCTCGCCAATGACCGCATGGTCTCCGTCACCGCCGCGAACCCCACCCGCACCGTGTGCTCGGGGTGCGGGTCGTGCTCGATGTGGTCGATAAACCGCACCTCCACATCCATCACCTGGAACCACCACTGCGTCGGCGCCTCGATCGGGCCCGAGTTCACCACCAAGTAATCAAAACCCGCGGCGTCACGATCCTTGAGAATGATCGGCGCCCGCCCCGCCCGCGCAAAGTGATCGCACAACCCGGCGACCAACTCCCGCCCCATCGCCCATCGATGAATCGTCCTCCCCGATGCAGCATCGACCACCATCGCGCCACCCGCCGTGATCATCGGCGCGATCTCCCGCCCCGCCGCCGGCCTGTGCGCATCCACCGCCCGCACGGCGGACCCCGACTCCACGAATCCACGGCCCGTGCACAGCACCACCGTCATCCCGTCGTCCCGCGCGCGCCGCACCGCCGCCACATTCGCTTCCGTCACCCGCCCATCCGGCGCGAACAGTGTGCCGTCGAGGTCCAGCGCTAGCAGGTCGTATTTCCGAGCGCTCACAGGCGGACGGTAGCACATCCACACGCCCGCATTCCCGGCGACACGCGCCCGCCGAGCCGCTAAGATTCCCTCCAGTGATCGTCACGCGCGCCAGGAAGGGAGTTCCGGTCGCATGAGCCCACCCCCCGCAGGGCACGGCTTGGACGCGCACGATCTGGGGCCGCAACTGGCCCCCGCACTCATCGAGTCTTGCGAAGCATCCGGCGCGGGCCCCATCGACGGCCTCCGCTGGTTCCGCACCGACTGGCAACGGGGCGGCGCCGCCACCGCCTACGCCACATTCGCGCCGCCCGATGGCGAGCCGCGCGAGGTCGTCGTCAAGTTCCCCGTCGGGCCCATGGAGTACCGATTCACCACCGGCCTCGCCCAGACCGATGCGCCCACGCCCCGCGTCGTCCACCACGGCGTCGAACTCGGCGGGTGGGACTTCGCCTGGCTCGTTATGGAGCGCGTGCCGGGCGATCCCTTGGCCGCGCACCTCCACAAGGAGGTCTTCGAGGAACTCGCCGACGCCGCGGCTCGCTTCTACCTCCGCGCCTCGCAGCGCTGGCCCATGGACGTCGTGCCCGTCCGCGAAGACTGGCCCCACCTGCTCGATCGCGCCCGCGAGAACGCGCGCATCAACCCCATCCCGCAAGCGCAGGAATGGACCAACGCGATCAAGAACACGCAGAAGATCATCGATCGCATCGCCACCGAATGGAACGCGCGCACCGTCACCGACTGGTGCCACGGCGACCTCCACGCCGGCAACCTCATGCGCCGCGCCGACAACTCCCCGTGGGGGCCCACCGAGTGCGTGCTGCTCGATCTCGCCGAGGTCCACCCCGGCCACTGGGTCGAGGACGCGGTCTACCTCGAACGCCTCTACTGGATGCGCCCCGATGCGCTCAAGGGCGTCAAGCCCGTGTCGCTCATCGCCCGCGCCCGCAAGAAGCACAACCTCGATACCTCCGACGATTACCAACGCCTCGCCGACATCCGCCGCGTGCTCATGGCCTCGTGCGCCCCCGCCTTCCTCCAGAGCGAAGGCCACCCGCGCTACCT
>CALFMQ010000068.1 GCA_937879825.1 uncultured Phycisphaerales bacterium | reverse complement strand
GGCGCGCTGGCTGAATGCGAACTACGCGGCGTGCGGGTTTGCCGGGCCGCCGATTCCGGAGTCATCGATCACCAAGCCCCCGAGCGCGGAGTTGCGCCCGGACCAGACGGATCAGGACACGCTCCCTCCGTACGACATGCTCGACGCGATCATCGCGCGGTATGTCGATCAGCGCAAGGGCGTGTCCACGATTGTGCGCGAGACCGGATTCGACCCGGGAGTTGTCGGGCGAGTTGTGCGCATGATTGACCTCGCGGAATACAAGCGCAAGCAGATGCCCATCGGGCTGAAGGTCTCGCCGGTCGCGTTCGGGCGCGGGAGGCGTCGCCCGATCGTGCAAAGATTCCGCGAGTCGTGATCAGGGTGCGTACGCGGCGATGGAGCTGACGATTCCCGCCCCCTGGGAGTCGCGGGCGGCGACCCAGTTGACGATCTTGAGATCTTCGGCGCCGGTGGCGCGCATCATCGCCGAGAGGTTGCCCGCGCTGCACCAGCGCGTCGCGTTCTGCTCCCATGCGAGTGACGCGATCATCTCGTCGACCTTGCCGGTGCGGAGCAGCGTTGTGAGTCGGCGGTCGGTCTCTTCCATGTTCTTGAGGAACTGTTTGCGCTCCTCGGACTCCTCGACGAGATTGATCTGATCGCCGAACATCGGCCCGACATGGCTCAGGTCGGCGGACGAGACGACCAGAGTGCGTCCCGGCGCTTCGGCCAGGGCGGCGCGCAGGGCGTCGACGAAGGTGTCCAGGTCGAGCCCCTTGCCGTCGTAGGACTGGCCGGCGTTGCGAGTCGGATCGTGAATCAGGGCGGCGTAGACGCGCGGGAAGGCGCCGCTTTCGTCCGCTCCGAACACGTGCTGAATCCACGGGAGTTGCAGCTCGATGGAATGCTCGCGGTCGTGGTCGTAGCGGTGCTCGACGAGTTTGGTGGCGTTCTCTGAGCCGAGGTGCTTGTTCACGAGCGCGGCGAAGTCGCCATCGAAGTCGCACGCGCCGAGGGGCGTTTCGAGTCCCTTGTCGCACCCGCACACGCCGGTCGCGAAGCCGAAGTGATTGGTGCCCAGGATGACAACGCGGTCCGGGCGCGGCAGGCCGCGCAGTGGCGCGTACATCGCTGCGTAGTTGATCCATCCGCGGAAATAATCGAGATGGGGCGCGACGATCGCTGTCGGGAGTTGCTCGATGATCGGGAGGTCGATCATCTTGCCCGCTTCCTCGAACCACTTATCCATGGCCTCGATGAGGTTGGCCGCCCCGTGCTGGGCTTTGGCCTCGTCGGTTGCCGCCTCGCCTAGCTTCTGTGCCGTCAGCGCGTCGGCCATATCGGCCGAGGCACCGGAAGGGAGCGAACTCGAGGCGTCGAACTCGGCCCGCATATCGCGGACCAGCGCGTCGAACCGCGGGCCGAACAGGAGGCATGCCTGATCGAGTTGGGCGACGAAGGGCTTGAGCATGTCGCTGGTCAGGCCGTGGCCGACGGCTTCGGCGATGTCGTCGAGCGAGTTGGCCCCGTTCATATGGGGGAGGATGTGCTGGGCCTGCGGAGCGACGAAGACCATCTCCCGGGAGACCTGATGGGGGTCCCGGAGGCCGAGCAGGACCTTCTCCTCCTGCTGGAAGGGGAATCCTTCGATCTGGCGGAGGCGGGGCTTGGCGTGGTGGGCCGCGGAAGGGTCAAACTCGACTTTCTGCTCGGTCATTCGGGGATGGCTCCTATCGTTGGGGGGTAGTCTAGCCCTTTGAAAGGGTGGCGACGGCGCCCGCTGGACGCAACGGGCCCATTCGGTACAATCTCCGCCCCTGCCGGGAGGAACCCGGACGCCCCGAACGCGGATGTGGGTATCGGCTCGGCGGCGATGCACCAGACGGTTCACGAAGGATCTGATCATGCTCGAGTCGCTTAAGGCCGGCCAGAAGGTTGTCTGCACCATCACCAAGGAGCCGCGCGGCGATGCGCGCGACACGGTGATGCGCCTTATGCGTTTCGATCCCGAACACAAGCGGGCGCTGAAGAAGGCGCAGGAGCACCGGGACGCGACGCTGATCATCCGTTCGCGCGGCGGTCGTCCCTGGGCCAAGCGCGTCAAGTCCTCGAAGATCGTGATCCCCAATCTGGGAACGACATGGAACATGACATGGTTCCCGCACATCGCGCCGGACTTCAAGAGCGTCGCGTCGTGCGTTGAAGTCAAACCCGCCTGAGTTTTCCGGCTCTGGGAGTTGCAATGAAGAACGCTCTTTGGCGCGGGTGCTGCTCTGCGGCGCTGGTGTTGTGCAGTGTCCCGGCGGGGTGCAAGCCGAGTTCGGGTTCGTCGGCGGCTGCGAATGACGCGGTCATCGTCAACTACACGGTGCGCGGGCAGGTCGTGGAGGTCCCCGTCGAGGGTGACGTCAAGAGCGAGTTTCGCGTCCGCCACGAGGCGATTCCCGAGTACCGCCAGGCCGGGGGCAAACTCGGCATGAACACGATGACGATGCCGTTCCGCCTCGGCGAGGGGATGTCTCTTGCCGGCGTCGAGGTTGGCGACAAGGTGGCGCTGACCTTTGCGGTCGAGTACGACCCGGGGTTCGCGAAACTCCGCACCTACTACGCGGTGAAGGTCGAAGAACTGCCGGGGGACACGAGTCTGGACTTCACGCCGCTCCCGAAGGATGAGTAGTGGGTGCTAGGGCCAAAAAGAATGGCCCGGCGCACCATACACGGGTGAACGCCGGGCCTCGTGGGGGTCTGGATGGGAGAGACATGTGCAACCTATGTCTCTGCATAGTGTTACGCACGACCATTCCAATAGGTTCGGTTCAAGAGCGATAATCCGGGAATTGGCCCGCTGCGGCCCCTCAGAGGCCGTCAGGACGTTCTGAGGCCCAATCGCTCCATGATCTTCTGGAGGTCGGACCAGACCTTGCCGCGGACTTCCGGCGTGTAGGAGCGGAGCAGGTAGGCCGGGTGGAACGTGGGCATCAGCGGGATGCCCCGGTACTCGAACCACCGCCCGCGCATCGACCCCATCGAGTCCTGGTTGTCGAGCAGGAAGTTCGCTGCGGGACGCCCCAAGGTGCAGAGGACTTCGGGTTGGATGATCTCGATCTGCTCGGCGAGGAAGGGGCCGTCGAGGGCGGCTTCCTCCGGCGTCGGGGTGCGGTTGTTTGGGGGGCGGACCTTGAGCACATTGGCGATGTAGACCTCTGGGCGGGTGAGGCCCATCGCGGCGATCATCTCGTTGAGTTTCTTGCCGGCCCTGCCAACGAAGGGGACCCCCTGCTCGTCCTCGTCGGCTCCGGGCGCTTCACCTACAAACATGAGGCGGGCGTCGGGCGAGCCGTCGCCGAACACAATGTTCGTCCAGCCGGGCATCGATTTCGCGACCTCGCTCTCCTGCTCGTAGCGGGCGCGGAGGGCGCTGAGAGCGCTCGATTTGTCGATCGAGGGAGCGTTGGTTTCGGACGGCGCGACAATCGCGCGCGGCACGACCGAAGCGGGCTCGGCGGCACGGGGAAGAAAGTCCACACCCAGAAGGCGGGAGGTTTCCGCGTGCTGCCTTGCGGCTCTGATTGTCCTCTCGCTCGGCATCGGCACCTCCGGGCCCAGCCAGAAACGGCGGATCGCCTGGCGGATCGGGACCGCTGCTGAGTCTAGCGAGTTTGGGGCGCGGCTCTGCGATCAGATCGCGGCGTGGCGCAGTTTGGGAAGGGTGCTGGGTGGCGCCGGCTTTGTCACAACATGCCCCAGCGCCCGCGCGACGAGTTCCCCTCGCGTGGACGCGTTGAACTTGCGGTGCAGAGACTTGACATGATCGTGGACGGTGTGGGGGCTTCGATTGAGTTCGGTCGCGATGGCGCGGACCGTCGCACCGGTGACCAAACGCTCGAGGACCTGTTGTTCTCTTGTGGTGAGGAGCGCCGACGGGTCGATCGGATCGGCGCCGAGGGCCAGTATGAGCCGATCCACAATGACCGGCACCGTTCCCTCCAGAACGCGAGCCAGCACCGACGCATCATGATCCGTCGCTCGATCCAGACCGATTTCGACGATGAGGGCACGATCGGTCGAGTCCCCGATCGGATGAACACCCACCAGGGTGTCTGTGCTGCCGAGTCGCTTCCACGCGCTTCCTCGCTGGGATGCGGCCCACGCGGGGTAATGCGGCATGGTCGACATCCGGAATGTTCGGACCGACTCCGCGTGTGCGCCGATTGCCCAGCCGAGTTGGGCGACTCCGCCGCCTCCGTTCGACGAGCCGGATGCGGCCTCGCGGCACACAAGCGAAGGATCGGTCGCCCCGCTGAGTTCCGAGACCGTTGTCAGCCCGGAGTTGCCGACTCGAGACACGGTGACCGCGATTTCGTGGTCCTCGATCGCCTGCGACAAGGCCGTTGCGCATCGCTCGCACCAATCGGAGATTGGATATGCGGGGAGGGAACAGACCTCGGAAGTTGCCTTGACCGCGATCCTGACCGGATCCCGGTCACTCGTCATGGAGCGACTCAGCATGTGACGGCCTTTCAGTCCTGGAAAGACGCGATGTGATTTCACTTGGCGCCGGATGTGGAGGCATCCGACATCAACGAATCGGCAGTCTAGCCGGGATTCTCGCAGAATTCCACGCGGGCACCGCGCTCTTGGCGCGTTTCGATGGAGCGCGGAGCGGCGCCGATGGGTCGTCTTGCGACCATCAGCCGGCGTCGGCGAGCGCGCTGATTCGCTCGGCCAATCGATCGGCCAGACGCTCATCGAGGGCGATCTCGTCGAGGTCGGTCCCGAGGTCGCCCGACCGTGTTGCAACCGGATCGACGGCGAAGGTGCTGCGGCGAGGCATCGTCGAGTCAACCCGTCGGCCCGCTCTGGAAGCGCGGAGCACATGAACGGTCACTCGGACCGCGATTGGCCCGTCGGACTCTCGCAGGTCGTCGGACGAGGCGCCGGACGCCGGGCCGAACTCAACCGTTGCCGAACGAGCGTGCGCGTGCAAGAGATCGCTGGCGGCGTCACCAACGGAGCCCGTGGCGATCCACGGCGTGGCGAGCCCGGCCGAGGCGCGGGGAAGGGTGGTGATGACGCCCCGCCGCGCATCGACACGGTCGAGCACGAATCCCTCGTCCCGCAGGACGTCCTTGGCTGCCCGGAATGCCGCGGCGTATCGCGATGAGTCGACGCGACTGGCGGCGTTGGGCTGCACCGGGTCGGAGGCACATCCGGCCATGGATGCGGCTGCGACAAGGAACCACCCGAGTGCGAACAGTCGTCCGATTGGCATGGTCCAGAGTGTACCCGGCGGGTGTCCATTACGATGAATGCAGACCAGACGGAGGGCTCGAAGAATGCTGGAAGGCAATGCGGTGGTGGCTCAGTCGGGCGGGCCGACGGCGGTGATCAATCAGTCGCTGGTGGGCGTCGTCGAGCGGTGGCGGGCGCTGGGCAAGGGCACGATTTTCGGTGCGCGTCACGGTGTGCGGGGCATGATCGAGGACAAGTTCCTCGACCTCACCACAACGCCCATGCAGACGCTGGAACTCGAAGCCGTCGCAACCGACCTGCTCTGCGGCGTGA
>CALFMQ010000067.1 GCA_937879825.1 uncultured Phycisphaerales bacterium | reverse complement strand
AGTGGCGGCCGAGTACATCGCTAGGGCAGAGGAGTTCATAGATCAGATCGGATCCAAGAAAGCGCTCTTCGCACACGTAGCATGGGGCCACATGCTCAATAATGTTGGAATTATGTGGCGTAGAAAGGGCGTTCTTGGCTCGGCAAGACTGGCACATATTGCGGCGATCACTGTCGGCTTGCAAGCAGGGTCACGAGAGATAATCTGGAAGAGTATTAGCGGTCAATCGCAGTGCGCCAGACTCACGGGGCAAATCGTGCTTGCCGAACGCGGTTTCTGTATCTGCCACTTCTGGTGGCAGAACTGCGACTCAGACCCGGAGAGCTCGACAATCAACATGCTGAATATTGGCGGAGTCCATGCACAATCCGGGCGATATGAATCCGCATTGTTGTTTATGGAGCGTGCATTAGAAATCTCGTCCGACAATGGTCTCAGAGGACTTCAAATCGAAATCGAGAGTCAGATGGTAAATCTCCGTACATCAGTAGCGAGAATGGGAGCGCTACTTCGTGGTGAGATCTGATTTGTTCCTGCTTGATTTGAACCTCACACCCCCGCCATCTTCCGAATCAACTCCGCCACCCCCGCCGGCACCGGCATCACGCTCAGCCGCGGCTCTCTGACCAACACAAACCCCGACTTCTCGTGCGAGAACCGCTCGTCCGCCTTCATCATCTCCAGCGTCACCGGCGTCTTCGCCCTCTTCTTCGGCGCGATCTCGATCAGCGGCGCCTTCATCTCCCCCTTCGCCGTCACGCCCGGCTCATCAGGATCGGGGTACGCGCCCTTCACCACCGTCGCCACACCCACGACCGCCTTCTCCTTGCCGGTGTGATAGACGAACACCTCGTCGCCCTTCTTGATCGTGCGCATGTGCATCCGCGCAGCCGGGTTCGTCACGCCATCCCACACCGTCCGCTTCTCGCGCACGAGATCGTCGTACGAATATTCACTCGGCTCCGTCTTGATCAGGTAGGTCGTCATGAATGAACCGTGAAAACTGAATGGGGGGCTCAACCGAACCGGATCCCTTGCGCCAGCGGCAGGTCCGTCCCGTAGTTGATCGTGCAGGTCTGGCGGCGCATGTACGCCTTCCACGAGTCCGAGCCCGACTCGCGACCGCCCCCCGTGTCCTTCTCGCCGCCGAACGCGCCGCCGATCTCCGCGCCGCTCGTGCCCAGGTTCACGTTCGCGATGCCGCAGTCCGACCCCGCCGGCGACAGGAACCGCTCCGCCGCACGCACCGAGTCGGTGAAGATCGCAGAACTCAGCCCCTGGTCCACACCGTTCTGCATCGCGATCGCGTCATCGAGCGTGTCCACCTCGAACACATACAGAATCGGCGCAAAGGTCTCCTCGCAGGTGATCTTCGGGGTCTTGCCCTTGGGCACGCGGATGATCGTCGGCTCGACAAAGTGCCCCGCATCCTTGGCGCGCCTGTCGATCCCCTCAACACCGCCCACCAACACCTTACAGCCCTCACCCACCGCGCTCTCGATCGCGCTGCGCATCTGCTTCACCGACGCATCATTAATCAGCGGCCCCATCAGGGTGCCCTCCTTCAAAGGATCGCCGATCGTCACCGTCTTGTACGCGCTCACGAGTTTCGGAACGATCGTGTCGGCACACCCGCCCACGCAGATGAGCCGGCGCGTGCTCGTGCACCGCTGCCCCGCCGTGCCCACCGCGCCGAACACCACCGCGCGCATCGCCAGATC
>CALFMQ010000066.1 GCA_937879825.1 uncultured Phycisphaerales bacterium | reverse complement strand
GGCGTGCCCGATTCGCGTGCAGCGGGGGCGGATCATCATCGAGAACCAGAAGACGATCGAGGGTGATGATCTGGGCGTGATGATGTGCTACCCGGTGGCGGGCTCGGATACGCGGCTTGCGGGCGTGATTGCGCCGACTGGCGCTTCGGCGGGCGTGATGCTGGACCGGCAGTTGATCTTTGTGTCGGGCGTGCACTATCCGGACTTGTTCATCATGCGTGCCTCGGCGCTGGATGACGGGCACAAATCGATCGTCGGCGCGGGGTTCTACGGGAACGACTGGACGATGAAGCGCGGCGACTTCGTGTGGACGGAGTGACTATCGATTCCGGTATCCGGCGTTGATCGATGTCGCTGCGTAACCCGGAAATGACTCCGAGAATTTCTCGTATTCCGGTGTGCCGATTGTGATTGGCGTGAGATTAGCCGGAGTTGCACCGAGCATGATGTCGTACAACTCTGTCCACATGCGCTGGAACTCCGGCGACGGCCCGCTAGTGTGCCGCGTTTCCGTCCAGAAGAACTCCGCGGCACTTTCATCGTTGCGAACGAAGAATCTTGTGTGGGCTGCATCGGGCGGTAGCAGGAGTTGATCGCCCTGGGCTGTATCGATGCCCTGCAAGCGGGACCGGAAGAACTCAAGTTCTCCGTCGGTCAAAGTGGACGAGTGGTATTCGATGCCCTTTGAGCGGATGACGCCGACAACCACGAGCCCGGTGTCCCATACGGCCATCGCAACGCGCGAAGTTCGGGGACTCTCGATGGTGCGACCGGCTTCCCTGACATGGGAAAAGATAAGACTCTTGGACTCCTTCGGCGATGGTGCGCCGGGTCGGGCTTGGCCGCAAGCAATCATCGCGGCGGTGAAGATCAATGAGGCCATGAGAGTTGCGATGAGGGCATGTCTCGTGTTTAACAACGCTTGTCTCCTTTGCAGTACCGTAGCCCGCCGGCGCGGTCAGTCCTCGGCCTTTTCGCCGTCGGGTGCCATTTTGACGATGCGGGGCGTGAACCTGCCGAGGCGGCGGACGAGATCGGACTGGGCTTCGAGGACTTTCTCGATGTCTTTGTAGACATGGGGTGACTCGTCGATCCCGGCGCTGAGGACTTCGACGCCCGCTTCGGAGGCGGCGCGGCGCATGTCGGACCTGGTGAGGGAGCGTCGTGCTGCGGATCGGCTCATGAGGCGGCCCGCGCCATGGGAGGCGCTATTGAGACTGGCGGGCTCGCCCTTGCCGGCGACGAGGTATCCGGGGGCGGTCATAGAGCCGGGGATGTAGCCGAGTTGGCCCTCGGCTGCGGGTGTGGCGCCCTTGCGATGAACGATGACCTCGCGGCCGTTGTGCGTTTCTTTCCAGGCGAAGTTGTGGTGGTTCTCGATCTGGAGCGCGACTTTCTGATTGAGCGCGCGGGCGATCTTGGCGTGGATGATGTGGTGGTTGGCGCTGGCGAAGCGTCCCATGAGTTCCATGGCTGCGAAGTATTCCTCCCCCGCTCCCTGGTCCGCGTCCATCGACAGCCACGCGAGGTGGCGGAGGGATTTATCGAGTTCGGGATGCAGTTCTTCGGCGCATTTGGAGTAGTGCGCGCAGACCTTGGCGCCGGGGCCTCGTGAGCCGGAGTGGGAGACGACGGCGAGGTAGTTGCCGGGTTTGCAGGCGACGGTTTGTTCGTTGAGCTGGAACTCGCCCCATTCGACGAAGTGGTTGCCTGAGCCGCTGGTTCCGAGTTGCCGGTGGGCGAGGTCCTTGAGCGCGGCGGTGACGGGCGTGATGGACCAGTCTTCGTCCATGACGGCGTGATCGGGGCGGTCGGCGGGGCGCCATTCCTTGCCGACGCCGAAGAGCGTTGCGGACTCGAGGATCTTCTTGAGTTTGTCGCGCATGCCGGGGATACGAGATGCGTCGAGGTCGAAGACGGTGAGCATCACGCGGCAGGCGATGTCGACGCCGACGGCGTAGGGGATGACGGCGTTGTGCGTTGCGAGGACGCCCCCGATGGGTAGGCCGTAGCCGACATGGGCGTCGGGCATGAGCGCTGCGCCGGCGGTGACGGGTAGTGAGCAGGCGTCGCGCATCTGCTGGTGCGCGGCCTCGTCGATGTCGTGGCCCCAGTGGGCGTATTGGCTGTTTGACGATTCGATGTGCGGGAGTCCTTGATCGGGGCGAGATGGGGCGGGCTGGCTATTTTCGGACTTCGTTCGTGATTATCAACCCCAAAATGGGTCGAACCTTGCCTTTCTGCGGCTTTGGAAGGAGGATCGGGGTGTGTGTCCCGGGGGGTTGCGCGATGCGTGGGTGCGCATCGTCCGAAGTAGATAGGCCCATTGAACCGGGCGGGCCGGCGGGAGTCGGCGCGCCCCTGGCGGAGAATGTGATCATGAGATATGCCCGCGTCCTTGCTGCGGTTTCGTTGCTCTCTGTGGCCGGCACGGCGATGAGCGCTGAGCCGATCCAGTTTGTTTCGGGAACAACGACGATTGCGAAGCAGAACGCGGAGTCGCTCCGTGCTGCGGCGACGGCGGCGCGGGGGTCGCGTGTGCTGGTGCAGTTCGGTGGGCCGCTGGATGCGGCGGCGAAGCGGCGGCTGCGGGGTGCGGGCGTCGAGTTGCTCTCGTCGGTCGGGTCCAACGCCTGGTACGTGAATATGGCGGCGGATGGCGACGCGGGTGCGACGCTTGAAGCGGTGGGCGCGCACGCGGTGCGGTCGATCGATCGCAAGTGGAAGATGCACCCGAGCATCGCGGCGAAGGACTATCCGGCGTTCTCGGTGGTTCGGGTCCCGGTGGCGGGTGATGACGGGGCGCCGGTGATCGGCGTGTACGTGATGCTGCACAAGGATGTGGCGATGGATCGCGGCGCGGCGCTGATCGCTGGGCTGGGCGGCGAGGTGCGCGACCGGCTGGAGTCGATCAACGCGCTGGTGGTCGAGATTCCGGTGGACAAGATCGATGCGGTCGTGGACTCGGGCGAGGTGATGTGGGTCGAGCCGCCGATGGCGCGGATGGGCCCCTTCAACGCGGAGAACCGGGCGCTGGTGCAGGCGGACGCTGTGCAGGCGGCGCCGTACAACCTGAACGGCCAGGGCGTGCGCGTGCTGGTGTACGACGCGGGATCGGTGCTGTCGACGCACCAGGACTTCGTGACGCTCCAGGGGACGAACCGCGTGCACGTCGGGGACGGGGCGTCGGTTTCGTTCCACCCGACGCATGTGGCGGGGACGATCGGCGGCGACGGCGGGCAGTCGAGCGGCGCGAGTCTGCGGGGCATGGCTCCGAATGTTCGGTTTGAGTCGTACACCTTTGAGTACGACGGGAGCGGTGTCTTCCTGTACACGAATCCGGGCGACATCGAGGCGGACTACACCGAGGCGTTCGTGACCAACGGCGCGGACATCTCGAACAACTCGATCGGCACGAATGTCGCTCCCAACGGGTTCCCCTGCTCCTACGAGGGCGACTACGGCGTGACGCCCGCGGTGATCGACGCGCTGGTGCGCGGCGAGACGCTCGGTTTCCCGATTCGGATCGTGTGGTCGGCGGGCAACGAGCGTGGCAACGGCGGGTGCGGGACGCAGTTTGCGACGGTGCCGCCTCCCGCGACGAATAAGAATGCGTGCGTTGTGGGCGCGGTGGACTCGGACACGGACCTGTCGACGAGTTTCTCGTCGTGGGGGCCGACGGATGACGGGCGCCTGAAGCCCGATGTGACCGCGCCGGGGTGCCAGATCAACGGGGACGGCGGCGTGACATCGACATGGAGCGACGGCGGGTACGGGACGATCTGCGGCACCTCGATGTCGGGCCCGACTGTGACGGGTTGCGCGGCGCTGATGCTGCAGGACTTTCGGGTGCAGTTCCCGGGTCGTCCGGACTTCCGCAACTCGACGCTGAAGACGCTGCTGGCGCACACGGCGGCGGATGTGGGGAACCCGGGGCCGGATTACAAGCACGGTTACGGCTCGGTGCGTGTGAAGGACGCGATCGACTTCATGCGGACGGGGAACTTCATCGAGTCCGAGGTTGATCAGGGCGGCGTGTACACGGTGTTTGTGGATGTGCCGCCGGGCGGCAACTTCAAGGCGACGCTGGCGTGGGACGACTTTGCGGGCAATCCGGCGGTGACGAATACGCTGGTGAACGATCTCGACCTGGCGGTGTTTGATCCGAACAACTTGCGTCGCCACCCGTTCACCTTGAATCCCTCGAGTCCGAACGCGAACGCGGTTTCCAATCAGGAAGACCATGTCAACAACATGGAGCAGGTGTTCGTGCAGGGTGCTCAGGCGGGTACGTGGCGGATCGAGGTCCGCGGGACGACGGTGCCCGAGGGGCCGCAGTCGTTCTCGCTGGCGGCGGGCCCGAACCTTGTTGCGATGAGTCTGTCGCCGGTGGCGTCGATTCCGTCGCTGGTCGCGCCGGGATCGCCGTTTGATGTTGACCTGCAGGTGAACACACTGAACCAGGCGGTGGTGGGCGGATCGGTGAAGATGTTCTTCCGGACCTCGGGCGGGTCGTTCACGCAGGTCGCGATGAGCGATCAGGGTGGCGGCGTGTACCGCGCGACGGTGCCGGGCTTGAACTGCGCGGACGTGCCGGAGTTGTACTTCGAGGCGGCGGGCGCGGTGACGGGCGTCGCGCGTGCGCCGGCGGGGGCCCCGGCTTCGACCTACGGGTTTGATGTCGGTACTTCGATGGTGAACTTCGAGGACGACGCCGAGACGAACATGGGATGGTCGCTCGGCGTGGCGGGTGACACCGCGACCACGGGCGTGTGGGTGCGTGCCGAGCCGGTGGGCACGGATGCGCAGCCCGAGCTGGACCACTCTGATCCGGGCACGCTGTGCTTCGTGACAGGCAATGGCGCGGTCGGCGGGGGCGTCGGCGATAACGATGTTGACGGCGGGCTCACGACGCTTCGGTCGCCGACATTTGACCTGTCGGGCGTGGACAGCGCGACGATCAGTTACTGGCGCTGGTACTCGAACAGCGCCGGTGCGGCGCCGGGCGCGGATACCTTCCGCGTGGACATCTCCAACAACAACGGGAGCACGTGGACGAACGCCGAGACGGTCGGGCCGACGGGCCCCGGCACGAACGGCGGCTGGGTCTTCGCGTCGTTCGATCCGGCGGCGTTTGTTCCGCTGACGGACCAGATGCGCGTGCGGTTCGTTGCCGAGGACGCGGCGTCGGGCTCGATTGTTGAGGCGGCGATCGACGATTTCCGCATCGACACGGCGGACTGCGTTGATGTGACGCCGTCGTGCCCGGGCGATGTGAATAACTCCGGGGCTATTGATGTGGACGACCTCAACGCGATACTCGCGGCGTTCGGGAACAATGTGGGCATCGGCTCGCCGATCGACATCGCCAACAACGACGGCGTGATCGATGTGGATGACCTGAATGTGATCCTGGCGAGTTTCGGCGCTTCGTGCCCGTGACCCTGGACGTGCGGAGGTCGGCCGGGTCGGTGTAGACTCGGGCGATCGGACCGCACGCTGAACATTTTGATGCTGACCCGGCGCGCCCCGACACCGATCGCCTGACGCTGATCGTTGTCGGGGCGCATCTTCGCGCCGAGCGGGTGGATCGCCCGATCGCGTACCGGTTGCGCGAGCACCTGCTGCGCGAGGTTGATGCGCTGGAAGCGGACATGGATGTGATGCTGTGCACGGATGTGTGGTACCTGAACAATGATGCGCTGCGGGCGCGGCCGACGGTGAGCGTGGGCGGGCCGGGCGTGAATGCGTTGTCGGCTTTCCTGATCGACAAGGTGCCGACGGCGTTTGCGATCGACGATGTGCTGAGCATCCACATGGATGTCGAGGACGCGGACCCGATCGCGTGCGTGTGGGGGACGAGCGCGGGGGCGCTGGCGAGCGGGGTGGACGCGTTCTGCGAGCGGTACGCGGAGCGGTTCGTGCGATTGGCCTCGGCGCGGTCCGGCTGAATAGGTCTACTTGCCGATGCAGAATGTGGTGAAGATTCGCCCCAGGACATCGTCGGGCGAGATCTCGCCGGCGAGTTGGGCGAGTTCATCGAGGGCGACGCGGAGGTGGCCGGCGAGGCGTTCGCGGTGGTCGATCATCGATGCGGCGATGCGTGACTCGGAGAGCGCGGATGCGAGGGCGCGCCGGTGGCGCGGGAGGACGGCGAGGTCGGCGGTGCCGGATGATTGATCGACGGCGTCGGCGATGGCGCGGCGGAGCGGCTCGAGGTTGGTGCGATCGATCGCGCAGACGGTGAGCGCGGAGGCTTCGGCGGGTGAGAGGTCGCCCTTGGTGCGGACGCGGATGATGGGGGCGGTGATCGCGGGGAGCTCGGATGGAACGAACCGGCCCGATGGGTCGCACCAGATGACGGCGTCGGCGCGCGTGATTGCGTCGATGGCTGCGTGATGGGCTGCGGCGTCGATGAGCGAGCGGGATGCGAGCGCTTTATCGAGCCCGGCGAGGTCGACGAGGATGACGGAGGGGATGCCCCACCCCCCCCACCCCCCGCCCCCCCCCCACCCCCCCCAAGCGGAATAGGGGAGGGGCATGGTTTCGGCGATGGCGTC
>CALFMQ010000065.1 GCA_937879825.1 uncultured Phycisphaerales bacterium | reverse complement strand
GACGAGCGCCGCCGCGAGATGCTTGAATCCGATCGGATGGCGCCGGACGGCCAGATCACCGTGCTCAACCCGGTCAACGGACTCGCGGGACAACCGCGGTGGATCAATGCGGCGGGCGTGATGATCGGCTCGTATTACAACGGCGTGTTCGCCGCGCCTTCGGGTCCGGCCACCGTCGCGTTGCCTTCCTTGGGCGGGGACCCGCGGGTGGTAGTGAGTGATCTCAATGACACCGCATGGATCGTCGGGCTCAGCGGGCCGTTCGGCGACCCCGAGACCTACGCGACCCTCTGGGAGCCTTCGGCGGGCGGCGACTTCTGGACGCCGCACGACCTGACCGAACTGTTGGTTACGCCCGATGTGCTGTTGGAGTCCGCGGTGGCGATCGACAACGTCGGCAACATCATCGCGCTGGGGCATCTCGACGGGACGGACCAGTTCTCGTCGCGCCGGTACCTCCTGACGCCGGTGGTGCCGCTCGACCCGCCCTGTGCGCCCGACATCGGCATCCATCCGCCGGCGACGGTGGATCTGTGCGCCGGCAGTGATCTGGTGCTGACGGTCGAGATCGCCGGCGGCGAGGGCCCGTTCATGTACCGCTGGCAGCGCGACGGCGTCGATCTGTTCGACGGCCAGGGGCTTACGGGGGCGGACTCGCCCGCGCTGACCGTTTCCGGTGCCGGCGTCGCGGACTCCGGCGTGTACCGGTGCGTGGTGCAGAACGCGTGCCAGGCCGCACCGTCCAACGGGAGCGTCGTGACGGCGACCGTGTGCTGCCCCGGCGACATCGCAAACGGTGACGGGCTGGTGGATGTGGACGACCTCAATGCGGTCCTTTCCGCTTTCGGAACGAGCGTAGGCGTTGGCGACCCGCGCGACACGGCCAACAACGACGGTGTGATCGATGTCGACGACCTGAATGTCGTGCTGGCCAACTTCGGCGCGATTTGCTGATCGGTCATCAGAGCGAGGCGACGCGGCGTGCAGTCTCGTGGTCGATCAGGGCGGAGATGATCGGCGCCAGTTCGCCGCGGAGCGTGGCGGAGAGGTCATAGGACTCGTTGAGGCGGTGGTCCACCGCGATGTTGTCCTTGTACCGATACGTGCGGATGCGTTCGGCGCGCCCGGCGCTGCCGATCTGCTCTGATCGTTCTGCGGCCTCGCGTTCGCGCTGCTTGCGGAGTTCCAGTTCGTAGAGGCGCGCGCGAAGAAGTCTCCACGCCTTCTCGCGATTCTGCTGCTGGCTCTTGGTCTCTTGCATGCGGACTTCGAGGCCCGTGGGGCGGTGGAGCAGATGGACGGCCGTGGCGACCTTGTTGACATTCTGCCCGCCCGGGCCCTGCGCGGTCGTCACGTGCTCGTCGACATCATCGGGGTCGATCGTCACCTCGACATCCTTCGGCTCGGGGAGCACCGCGACGGTCGCGGTGGAGGTGTGCACGCGCCCCTGCGCCTCGGTCGCGGGGACGCGCTTGACGCAGTGCGTGCCGGCTTCCTGGGCGAGTTCGGACCAGACCCCCTCGCCGCGCACGTTCGCGACGCCCGAGCGGAGCCCGCCCATGCCTTCGTCGTAGTCGAGGGAGACGGGCTCGAACTTCCATCCGCGGAGCGTCGCGTAGCGCTGGTACATCGACATGATGTCGTTGGCCCACAGGCCCGCCTCGTCGCCGCCCACGCCCGCCCGGATCTCGAGCATGACCGAACCGATGGCGCGGTCGTCGGCGTTGACGAGTTGCTCGACGGCGCTGCGGAGTACTTCTTCGCGCTCCGCTTCGACTTGGGGCAGTTCAGCGCGGGCCATCTCGATGAGTTCGGCGTCGTCTCCGGAGGCGAGGACTTCGCGCAGCCCCGCGGCCTCTGTTTCGAGGTGCTCGGCGCGGAGGAAGGCGTCGGCCACGGGGTCCAACGCGGATTTCCGGATCGACAGATCGCGGACTCTCGCGTGATCGACGACCACCGCCGGATCGCACAACATGCGGTCCAGTTCGGCGCGCTCCGCGGCCATCTCGCTCAGTTTGTGGAGTACCGAATCGTCCAGAACCGCGCTCCCGAATGCGCCGAAAGTGGGGATGATACCCGCGTTGAGCGGCGGGGCGCGGCTAGGATATTCCCCGGCGGTGTGCGCCGGGGCGGTTCAGGACGGGAGCCATGATTTTCTTCATCATCTATGCGATCGGGATCTGGGTCGCCGTGTACCGCCTCCGAGGAAAGTGGCACGCGCCGGCGATCCTGATGGCGTCGATCACACCGATTTTCCTGGCGACCATCGTGCTGCTGTGGCCGTCGTTCCATCCCCGATCGAATGACCTGCTGCTCGCGAACCTCGGCGGGTA
>CALFMQ010000064.1 GCA_937879825.1 uncultured Phycisphaerales bacterium | reverse complement strand
GTCGAGGCAACGCGCTGGACCTCCTCGCGGATCTCGTCGCGCCGTGCGTCGATGGCGGCGCGATCGACGCCGAGCGTAGACGCCAGCCCGTCCCAGAAAGACTCCGCCTGCGCAGCGCACGCCGGGAGGTACCCGTGCGCGATGGCCTCGCGCTGCTCGCGGGAGAGTTCGCTCCAGCGATCCCGGTTCTCCGCACGCGCGATGCGCGCGGCCTCGTTCATCGCCCAGTTGCCGGTGATGAGCGCGTACCCGACCTGGAGGTCATAGGCCGGCGCGTCCATCGCCAGGACGCGACCCTTGCGGTCGAGGATGCGCGCGCGGACGGTGGGCGTCCAGCGCTCGCGCGTGAGGCGCGACTCCGACGCCGCGAGCAGGTCCGATCCCTGCGCGACGGTCAGTTGCCACGCGCGGACGCCGAGCACCGAGAGCACGAGCGAAAAACACGCCGCCAGCAGCGCGACGCGGCGGACGAACATCGAACCCAGTTCCAATCGGGCGTTGTGCAACGGGCGCTTCCCCCGCGCCGGGTCTTCCTGCTCCCGGCGCGCATGCTCATGCTACCGCGAACACGACGCCCCGGTTCGAGTTCTCGCCCCGATTCTCGGCTCGATCAGCGCCCGGACTTCTCACGCTTGTCGCGCGTGATCTGCGCGTAGGCGTTGTGGTTGTGAATCGACTCATAGTTCTCGGAGTTGATCGAGTACCAGTCGATCCGGTCATCAGCATCGAGGATGATCGCCAGGTCGCGGACGATGTCCTCGACGAACTTGGGGTGGTCGAAGGCCTGCTCGGTCACGAACTTCTCGTCGGGCCTCTTGAGGACCGGGTAGACCGGTGCCGACGCCGCCCGTTCGCACATCTCGGCGAGGTCCTCGATCCAGACGGTGTCGTTCATGCGGATATTGGCCTCGATCTCGCAGCGCTGGTTGTGCGCCCCGTAGGCGGAGATCTCCTTCGAGCAGGGGCAGAGGCTCGTCGCGGGCGCCTTGACCGCCATACAGAGGTCGGTCTCGGAGTTGGTGTCCACCGAGAAGGTCACCAGATAGTCCATCAGCCCCGGCATCGCGGTCACGGGGGCCTTCTTCTCGATGAAGTAGGGGAAGCGAATCTCCAGGTGCGCCTGGGCCGCCTCCAGCCGCTCACGGATCGCCCCCGCAACCACGCCGATGCAATCCGGCGAGAGCGGCCGGGCGTACTCATTGAGCACCTCCAGGAACCGGCTCATGTGCGTTCCCTTCTGGTGGTGGGGCAAGGCGACATACATGTTGATCGACGCCACGGTGGACTGCGTGCCGCCCTCGCGGGTCCTGAGCGTCAGCGGGAAGGAGACATTCTTCACGCCGACCTTGTCGATCGCGATGTGGCGTGAGTCGGCGAACGACTGCACATCAGGAATCGCGGCGGGGGCGGTCTGTTTGGTCATCGATCTGGCTCCCTCAGGCACGCCGGCTCGGGCGGCGTCGATACAGGCATCCTACCGGATACCGAATGAAACTCGGTTTGCAGGCCGTGCCGCGATCCCTGCAGGCACAACAACCGTAGCGCACCACCGCGTGGCGAGCAATGCTGGGCGTCGCTTCGTCACCGCCAGTGGACCGGATTCCCCCGGTCACTTCGCCGGCGCGTGCTTGTGAACCATGGCCGCGGCCCACGACGCACCGATCGGCACGCCGATCAGGATCCCCGCGATCCAGTCGATCGGCATCACGCGCGCGATCGGGACCAGCGTGCCCGAATAGGCCGCCCGGACCGCATCGCCCGAGTTCATCACCGCGCCGACCGCGGGCCCCGCGAACGCGAGCAGCGAGCCCGCGGCCACGAAAGCCAGCAATGGGGCGCGGACCGACACGATCCGGCCGACCACGGCCGCCGCGATCCCCGCGGCCACGGCCGCAGCGAATGTCTGACCAACCGCGTCGGAGCGGGCGATCGCCCACGCGGCCATCGCGCCCGCGAACAGCCCGGCGCCGAGGCCCGCGAAGGACTGCCCCGAGAAGACGCCGTCGAACTCGTGCTTGTCCTCCGACAGCTTCTCGCTCGCCTTGAGGATGCACGCGCCGACGATGATCCCCCCCGCCGCCATCAGCAACCCCTCGATCGCGAGCGTCCAGAATGCGCCGCCCTGGTGACCGAAACGGAAGACCTCCTCGACGCGCTCGGTGCGCCACGCCGCCCAGGCCAGCACGATGCCGGCGGCCGACAACGCCACCCCGACCTGCGTCAGGCGCGCCGCCACCACTCCGACCACGCAGGCGATCGCGAACGCCGCGGCATACAACGCCACGCTCACAACGGGCGAAGACGACAGCAGGGCCGTGGGGTCGGAAGCGCCGCTGGCGGGGGAGGCCATCTCGACGAGCCGCCCGGCCAATGGGCCCGCGATCAGGGCAGCAACGCCGAACACCGCCCAGTTGATGATGGTCTGCTTCATTGGATGCGCTTCTTACCCGACCGGGGCGCGACCGGCAAACGCCCGTTTGCGATCCGCCCGCCCGACAATCACACTAACCCCCCCATGACATCGAGCCCCAAGCAACCGGCCCACCCCGAACTCTCCCTCGGGTCGTCTCTTCCGAGCATCTCAGAGGTCGAGCATGTCGCGCGCCGAGGGCGTCGCGTCGTGCTGAGCGATGCGGCGCGTCGGATGATCGAAGAGTCGCACCAGCGCCTCGCCAAAGCGATGGCGGGCGGGGCCGCGATCTACGGTGTGAACACCGGGTTCGGCTCGCTGTCCCGAAAGCGCATAGCAGACAAGGACCTCGCCGAGGTCCAGCGGAACCTGCTCCGATCCCACGCCGCCGGTGTGGGCGAGCCCCTGCCTGATGACGCGGTCCGCGCCATGATGCTGCTGCTGGCGGCATCACTGGCGCGCGGGTGCTCGGGCGTGCGCCCGGTGGTTGTGGAGGCCATCCTGGCGCTGCTGAATGCGGGGATCACACCGATCGTCCCGAGTGTGGGGAGCGTCGGCGCATCGGGCGATCTGGCGCCGCTCTCGCACGTGGCGATCGTCCTGATGGGCGAAGGTCGGGCACGCTATCAAGGCGAAACACTCGACGGCGGCGAGACGCTGCGGCGCGCGGGGATCACGCCGATCACGGTCGGCGCAAAGGAAGGGCTGGCGCTCATCAACGGCACCCACCTGATGGCCGCCCAGGCGTCGCTCGCGCTCGCCGACGCCAGGCGCGTGTTCGACGCCGCCATGTGCGCCGCGGCGATGAGCATCGACGCCAACCGCGCCACGGACGCATTCCTCGACGAGCGCGTGTACGAGGCGCGCAGCCAGCCGGGCGCCAAGCGCGTCGCGGCGCGCCTGCGAGATCTTCTCCTCGGCAGCCAGATCATCACGAGCCACGAGACCGACGACCCGCGCGTGCAGGACCCGTACTCGATCCGTTGCGCCACCTATGTGCTGGGCTCGGCGCTGGACGCGATGGACTACGTGCGCAGCGCCGTCGAGCGCGAACTCGGCGCGGTGACGGACAACCCGCTCATCCTCGCGCCAATCTCGCCGGATGATCCGATCGTCGTGAGCGCGGGCAACTTCCACGGCATGCCGGTCGCGATCCCGATGGATACGCTCGCCATCGCGCTCTCGCACATCGCGGGCATCGCCGAGCGCCGCGTGTATCTGCTGCTCTCGGCGGGCGACCCGCAGAACCCCGTCCCGGCGCACCTCTCTCCGGTGCCGGGGCTGCACTCGGGGCTGATGATCACGCAGTACACCGCCGCCGCGTGCTGCAACGAACTCGTGAACATCGCCAACCCCGCGAGCGTGGCGAACATCCCGACCTGCGCGGGGATGGAGGACTACAACTCGTTCGGGCC
>CALFMQ010000063.1 GCA_937879825.1 uncultured Phycisphaerales bacterium | reverse complement strand
CGCAACCGCTTCCGCCTCGCCCCCCTCGGCGCCGACATGCTCGAACTCCGCTACCACGCGCTCCAGCTCTCGATCGAAGACGGCCAGTTCCGCCTGCTTATGCTCGAGTAGCCCGATCACCCGGCCGCGAGCCAGTTGCCGAGTACAAGGTTTAAGTCATCAACGTTCGTGATGCCGTCGCAGTTGGCGTCGCCATCCCCCGAGCCGAGCCAGTCGCTCAGCACGATGTTCAGATCATCAACATCCACAACGCCAGAGCAATCGACATCACCCTCGATGCACGGCTCGATGGTCAGACTCAGGCGCGCCCTCCGCCCCGCGCCGAAGATGTTCTCCTTCATGTAGAACGTCGGATACGCCCCCGTGCCCGGCCCGCCGCCTCCGCCGCTCTCCGCCGGGAACATCGACGCGATCGCCAGCCGCAGCTTCCCGCCCGAAATCGCGTCCCGAAGGTACGCGTCTACATCCGGGTTCATCACATCAAGATCAAACCGGAAATCCGTATTCGCCGGCACCGCCGCGCCGGGCGACACAGCCGCCGTCGTCCCGACCGCGAACGCCGTCACGCTCAAACCGTCAACAAGCGAGTTCGACACATCACGCGGCACACCGCTTGCATAATCCGTCGCAAACGCGTTGCGCACGCGCCACGCGATCATCGGCCCGAACGAAGAAGTCTCGAAGAAACTGCCCGCATCAAATCCGTTGCGATACCCCACCCCGAACATCTCGATCGGACGCCCCGCATCGCCATCCGCGACGCCGCCCGGCAACATCGCCTCGCCGAAGTACGTCTCCCGCGCATCAATCGTCGGGTCGTATACAAACGCGCCGTCCGTCGTCACCGCGATCCGCACCGTCGCCTGCGTGATGCGATACCGGCACAGGTCAGCCGGCACATCGGCGCTCAGGTCGAAACCAACCAGCACCTGCGCATCACGCTCATCGAATGTGAACCCCGCGAGTTCCGTCTGCCCGAGCGCGCCGAAGCATGAAGCGCCGGGCCGCGTCCCGACCGATGAACTGTTGAAGGGGTACATCCATCGGTCCAGATCGGGCGCATCCCGCGTAATCACCACGGGCGCCGCCGAAACGCCGCCAACCGCCACGCCCAGCACCCCGATCACCCCGACCAACGCCAGATGCCTCATGCTCAATCTCCCCGGTTCCGGCCCGACAGAAATCAGTCTCGCAAAACAGTTGCGAACGAGTCTCAATAAGGATAGAGTCCCCGAACCCGCCATGCAACGCACATGCCCAGCCCAACTTCCGTCCCACCGATCCGCCTTCACGCTCGTCGAGCTGCTGGTCGTCATCGCCATCATCGCGTTGCTCATCGCCCTGCTGCTCCCCGCCCTTTCTTCGGCACGCGGGGCCGCAACGCAGGCCACCGAACTCTCCGCAGCCCGGCAGCAGGCGATCGCTTACCTCTCCTACGCCGCCGACCACCGAGACTTCCTCATGCCCGGCTACGCCTCGTCCCAGATGGTCACCAGCGCCGAAGTCATCGCGCTCGACGACAAGGGCGAGCGCATCACCGGGCTCCCCGCCCAGCGATACCCGTGGCGCCTGCTCGGCTACCTCGACTACAACATCCGCGCCCTCTACCGCGATCCGCGCCGAATCATCGACCTCTCCGGCGCCGCCCAATACGACTACGCCATCTCCGTCGCGCCGCGCCTCGGCCTCAACCAGGCCTTCCTCGGCGGCAGCGCCGACTCCGGCGACCCGCTGGGCTACGCGTTCAACCCCGCCTCCGAGTCGCTCGCGCGCAGCGCCTGGGGCGGCAACTGGTACGCCCGCCGACTCGCCGATGTCCAGTTCAACGACAAGATGATCGTCTTCGCAACAGCGTCCGGCGCCAGCCCCATCTCGGGGCTCGACCTCGACGGCTTCTACCGCGTCTCCGCGCCCAACAACATCCAGCGCGCCTGGCGGAACGATCCACCGACACACGACACGCCCGCGACCGAGACCGGCAACGTGTCATTCCGATACAACCATCGCGCTGTCGCCGTCATGCTCGACTCCCACGCCGAGCCGCTCGCCTTCGACCAGATGAACGACATGCGCCGATGGTCGCCCCAGGCGCTCGAAGCCGACTGGACGCTCCCATCGCCCTGACGCCGCCCCGGGGCCGCTCATCCAAGCATTGTCTCGATCACAAAAGGAGCCAGAGAGATGAAGACCATCGCTATCGCCTCGTCGCTGTTCGCAGCCACCCCCGCCCTCGCCGTCGCCCCATTCACCGAGTCCTTCGACGCCACCTCCGCCAACTGGTTCAACGCCGACGCCAGCGCCCCCGTCGCGTGGGATGCGCCCGGCCAGTTCGCGACAACCGCCTTCAACTTCCTCGCCTCGCCCGCCGACTCGACACCCGCGTTCTTCCGCGCCCAGGACGAGTTCAACTCTTCGAACAACGCCTTCGCCGGCAACTACATCTCCGCCGGCATCACGCAGCTCACCTACCAGGTCCGCCACAACGCGCCCGCGCCCCTCTCCTTCTTCGCGCGCTTCTCCGGCCCAGCCAACTTCCCCGGCGTCGCCGCCGTCAACTTCGCGCCCGTCCTGCCCAACACATGGACCACCATCACCGTCAACATCACCGACCCAAACCCCTCCTTCATCTACGAAGGTCCCATCGCGACCTTCAACTCCGTCTTCTCCGATGTCGGCCACCTCCAGATCGGCGCCCTCGTCCCCGCCTCCCTCGCGATGCAGGACATCTCCGTCACCTTCGACCTCGACACCGTCTCCATCGTCCCAGCGCCCGCGTCCGCACTCGCCCTGCTAGGACTCGGCCTCGCATCCCGCCGCCGCCGTACGATGTGTCCATGAAGCATCGACTCGCATCGATCTTGGCCGCGGGGCTCGTGTCAATAGCAAGCGGCGAACCGCCCGCGCCCAGCGCCGGCGATCCGCCGCCCGATGCGCCCCAACCCAAAGAAGTCTTCCCCGGCGTCCTGCTCGACGAGCAAACCAAGATCATCGAACTGCCCGGCAAGATCCCCATCATCAACAAGCCCGCCGACGGCACCGTCGTCTTCCTCGAGCAACTCGTCTGCACGCCCGACACCAAGGAACACGAGGTCCTCGTCGTCGTGCAGGCCAAGCCCTCGCATGTCCACGCCGCGCTCCTCCTGCTCGGGCTCGAGCCCGGCAAGCCCGCAGAGTGGAAACTCGAAGGCGACAAACTCGTCCCCGTCCAGCCGACCGGCCCCGAACTCGAGATCGAGTTCATCTACAAAGACGAACACGGCGCCGAGCACACCGCCACGCCCTCCGATTGGGTCATCAACTTCAAGAACCGCCAGGAACACCTGCCGCAGCGATTCCCCGTATTCGCCGGCAGCGCCATGCGCAAAGTGTCAAACAACCGCGAACGCTACTACGCCGATTCCGAGGGCACGCTCATCGGCCTGGCCACTTTCGGCACCGAGGTCATCGCATGGCCCGATGTCTTCTCCCACGAGTCGAGCCAGCACGAGCCCGAGTGGATCGCATCCCCCGACATGCCGCCCCTCGACACACCCGTCACAGTGCGCATCAAGGTCCACAACACGCCGGAGGCGCAAGACGAATCCGACCCAGTAGTCACTCCGCCCGCCGACCCTTGATCGACTCGCGAATCTCCTGAATCGTCATCTTCTCCGACCCCGGGATGTAGTGCAGCCCCCCGCCGTAGTACTCCGCAGCCCCCAGCGGCGCACGCAACTCCACGACCTTGCCATCGCGCCACACCTTGATCATCGCAACATGGCTCGGCGGCTTGGCGCTGATCGTCGCCATCAAAACTGGCGTCGTCGGCGTCGCCGTGCCGTCGATC
>CALFMQ010000062.1 GCA_937879825.1 uncultured Phycisphaerales bacterium | reverse complement strand
TCCAGCGCGCCGTCGTCTTCCTCCAGCGCACGCAGATGGTCGATGAGTTCAACGATCAGCCCTACGCCGACGGCACCAATCAGGGCGGCTTCATCTACGCCACCGCAGAGAACACCGACACGATCGGCCAAGGCGAGTCCAAGGCCGGCATGATCGAAGAAACGCTCGACGACGGCACCAAGATCTCACGCCTCCGCGCCTACGGCTCCATTACCTACGCCGGATTCAAGTCCTACATCTACGCCAACCTCGACCGCGATGACCCCCGCGTCCAGGCCGCCTACCACTGGATCAGCGAGAACTACACGCTCGATGAAAACCCCGGCGTCGGCACCGACGGCCTCTATTACTACTTCGTCACCTTCTCCCGCGCCCTCGACGCATGGGGCATGACAACCATCCCCGTCTACTCGCAAGACGCCGAGGCATCACCCGTCGAACACGACTGGGCCAACGACCTCATCGACCGGCTCGCAACACTCCAGAACGACGACGGCTCCTTCAAGTCCGTCGACTCCCGCTGGATGGAGGACCACCCCGTCCTCATCACCGCCTACTCACTCCTCGCGCTCCAGCACGCGATCGACTGACCCGCACAATGGCGGGGGGGTATCTTGATTGTGTTCATCGCCGCGGGCTCAAGCCCGCGGCGTTTCGTGAGGAATCATCCATGCCCGCACTCCCCGCCAAGTACGAACAGCTCACCCGCGAAGCCCGCTCCGGCGCCGTCCTCGGCGCCGCCCAGCGCGTCCTCTCGTGGGACCAGGAAACCATGATGCCCACCAACGGCGCGGGCATCCGCGCCGAGCAACTCGAGATGCTCGCGGGCATGGTCCACGAACGCCTCACCTCCGCCAAAGTCGGCGACCTCATCGCCGCGTGCGAGGCCGACAAGCAGGTGATGAGCGACCCGCTCGCCGCCGCCGGCGTGCGCGAGTTCCGCCGCGAGTACGACAAGAAAACCAAACTCCCCAAGTCCCTCGTCGAAGAAATCACCAAGTGCTCCTCGCAGGGGCTGCACGCGTGGCGCGACGCCCGCGCCAAATCCGACTTCTCCAAGTTCCTCCCGCACCTCGAGAAAACCATCGAACTGGCGCGCAAGAAAGCGGAGTGTTTCGGCAAACCAGCTGGCGGCGAACTCTACGACGCGCTTATGGACGAATACGAGCCCGGCATGACCTCCGCCCGCACCGCCGAGGTCTTCAAGCCCCTCCGCGCCTTCACC
>CALFMQ010000061.1 GCA_937879825.1 uncultured Phycisphaerales bacterium | reverse complement strand
AGCGGCGGCGCGGGCGGAACAGGCAACGGCAATATCACCACCCGCAAGGGCGCCACCGCAGACTTTCTCTCGGGAATGATCAGCGCCCTCCCGCAGGTCCACGAACTCGCAAATCAGGCGGGCATGGAACTCCCCGATTACCTGGGCCGAATGCGCGAGCAAGCACCAAACCCCCGCAACAACGACAACGATCAGTCGACGCCCTGACGAATACTCCCCTAAACTATTCCGGACGCCGGGCCGACCCGCCCGGTGAGGGAGCGTCGAATGACATCGACCCATCGCCCCTCCAAACGGGGCGAACTCCTCAAGGGTGTGCCGATCGTCGCGCTGGCGACATTCGTCACAATGTCGCTCACATTCCAGACAGTGCCGCAGTTCTACGGCACCAGTGAACTCCCCGTCTATCCGATCTGGCCCGCAGCTGGCGTCAACATGGCGCTGCTCTGGCTGCTCGGCGCCGCGTGCTGGCCCGGTGTCCTCATCGGATCCGCACTCGCAAACCTGCTCGCGTTCTGGGGCGAGCCCTACGTCATCAGCTACGCCCTGCTCTCGCCGCTCGGCAACACGATCGAGGCCTGGCTCGGCGTGGTGCTCCTCCGCCGCACTTGCAACGGCGGGCATCCGCTCCGCTCGCTCCACGGAGCCGCAAGACTCATCCTCCTCGCCGGAGTCGTCGCCACCGTCACCGGCGGCCTCGTCAGCGTGGCCCTGATCCACCTCGTCGAAACAAGACACTGGGCGACATTCCCCAACATCCTGCTCGAGTGGAACCTCTCCTCGTTCATCGCGGTGCTGGTCGTTGTGCCGATCATCATCGTCTGGAAAGGCATCCGTCCGATCCGTTGGACCGGCACACGCCTCACCCAGGCCATCGTGCTCGCGCTCTTACTCGTTGTCGTCCAGGCATGGCTCTTCCGGTCGCACGCGCCCGGCGAATGGATCCCCCCCGAACCCCTCGTCCTCATCTCCCTCCCGCTCGTCTTCTGGGCCGGGTCTCAGTTCGGCGCCGCCGGCGCCGCGACGGCAGTCTGCTTCACCGCGACAACCGCGATCATCGGAACGATGCTCGGAGTCGGACCGATCGACTCCCTCTCCGGCGCACAGCGACTCATCGTCCTGCAGGCCTACATCTTCATCATCGCCGTCGTCGGCATCCTCATCGGCGCGGTCTCGTGCGAGCGCGAAGACGCCCGCCGGTCACTCGAACGCCGCGCCGCATTCGACCGACTCCTCTTCGACGAACTCAATCACCGTGTCCGCAACACGCTCGCCTCACTCCTCTCCATCGTCGAACTCGGCAAGCGCGACGCCACCTCCGTCGAGGACTACTCATCGCTGGTCATCGGGCGCATCCACGCGATGGCACGCGTCCACGACATGCTCACAGATCAACGCTGGAAACCCATCTCTTTCCGGTCGCTGCTCGCCTCGATCGCCGCGGAACTGCCGCAGACAAGGGTGCAAGTCGAGGGCGACAATGTCATGCTCGTGCCCGCTCAGGCGGTCGCAGCGGGCATGATCCTCCACGAACTCCTCACAAACGCCCACCGCCATGGCGCGCTGTCCCATCCGACAGGAATCGTCAGGGTGTTGCTTTCCTACGACCCCCTCACGTCACGCCTCCGTATCGATTGGACCGAGTCCGCCCCGTTGAAACCCGCCGTGCATTGGCAACCGGGCGACGGGATGCGCCTCATCGAAGGACTCGTCCGCTCCGACCTCCGCGGCTCAGCGCACCTCGAGATCACGCCCGAAGGCGCCCACCATCGATTCGAGATCATCGTTGATCGCGAGACCCCCGAAACGAGGCTCGCCGCCGGGTAACTCCGTCAAGCCACCTCGCGCTTCAGGAACAACAGCATCAGCGCGGTCTCGGGCGTGGCGGCGCGATCCACGGTCGAAACCAGTTCCCATCCCTCGGCCCCCATCGACCAAAGGTACTCCCACATGACCGGACAGGACGCGATCGACTCTTGCGATTTGCTCGTATCCATTGGGGCGCTGCCCTGCCATTGGTAGTTCGCAAAGGTGACCCGATCGTGCTGGACCTGGCAGACGCAGTACTCGAAGACCTTGGGCATCGGACGGTTTCCGTTTGGGGTGAAGGCGCGGGAGGGGGGCAAAACCCGCCCGCACTCCATGCGTGCCCGAGGGTAGCCCCGGCCAGGAAAACCGGGTATCCTATCGCCCCCCAACCCCAAGCAGCCGGGCGTCGCTCGGACGGGGACCGCATCACCAGCACGGGATCGCCGCGATGAAGGACAAGACCCACCCCAAGTTCTATCCCAACTGCAAGGTCTACTACAACGGTGAAGTCGTCATGACCACCGGCGCCACCGTGCCCGAGATGCATGTCGACGTCTGGTCCGGGTCCCACCCCTTCTTCACCGGCAAGTCCTCCTTCGTCGACTCCGCCGGCCGCGTCGAGAAGTTCCAGCGCAAGTTCCAAGGCGACTACTTCAAGAACAAGAAGAAGTAATCCCCGGGCGAACGCCGATGATCCATCGGCATGTGCCGCTTCGTCCTCTATCTCGGACCGCCCCTCACACTCGGCTCCCTCTTCGTCGAGCCGAGCCATTCGCTCATCAAACAATCCATCCACGCGCTCGAGCGCGATGAACCGCTCAACGGCGACGGCTTCGGTGTCGCGTGGTACGCGCCAGACATCTCGCCCGAGCCCGCGTCCTTCCGCTCCATCACACCCGCGTGGAACAACCGCAACCTGCTCCAGATCGCCCGCGTCACGCGATCCCCGGCCATCATGGCCCATGTCCGCGCCGCGACACAGGGCCTGAGCGTCGCGGAGACGAACTGCCACCCATACACCCACGCCCGATTCGCCTTCATGCACAACGGCGATCTCGGCGAGTTCACACGCATCCGCCGCGAGATGCTCGCGCTCCTCTCGCAGCGCGCCTTCTCCGCGATCCAGGGCTCCACCGACTCCGAACACATCTTCGGCCTCGTCCTCGACCGCCTCCTCGCCAACTCCGGCGAGACCGTCGAACAACTCGCCGAAGCACTCATCGACGGCGTCGATCACGCCGTCGCGCTCTCACGCTCCGTCGGGCCAGATGTCCATTCATATCTCAACATCGCGCTCACCAACGGCGCCTGCGCCGTCGCCTGCCGCTACACCACCGACAAACCCGAGCACGCCGACTCGCTCTACATCCACACCGGGCGCAAGTATGTCTGCCGCGACGGTGTCTGCGAGATGATCGCCCCCGAGGCCGGGCAGGGCGCCGTCATCGTGTCGAGCGAGCCGCTCTCAGAGGACCCCGGCTGGCAGAAAATGCCCGTCAACCACCTCGTCCTTATCAAGCCGGACCGCACCACCGAACTACGCGCCTGGCCGACCGCCGCCGCGTGACCGCTCCACCGGCTTGCCGCCGACCGTGAGCGTCGTGCGCTTCGACGCGCCTCGCCGCTTCCTCCTCGGCAACATCACCCGCGCCAACGAACGCGCGATCCACAGCACCGCAATAAGCGCGATCGCCGTCACCACCCAGAACTGCCAGTCATGCGTCGGCATGCGCCCTCGTGCTCCGATCTACGCGCCGACCACCAACGCGACGCGATACGCAACGAACGCCGCGCCGTACGCCACCCCGGTCATCCACGCGAACTGCACACCCGCCCACCGCCAGCCGCCCGCTTCCCGCGCTGTCACCGCGAGCGTCGGCAGACACTGCATCGCAAGCACATAGTAAACCAACAAGGACCACGACGCAGGCGCCGTGAACACCGGCGTCACACCGTCATCCCGCGTCACCTGTGAGAACCGCTCCGCGAGCGTCTCCGATGACATCTCCTCCCCCTCCTCGCCCAATGTCACCACCGCCATCGTCGCGACAAACACCTCCCGCGCCGCGAAACTCGTCATCACGCCGATCGACAGCCGCCAGTCATACCCCAGCGGCGCGAACACCGGCTGCACCGCCCGCCCCATCCGCCCCGCATAACTCCGCGAGACCGCCTGCGACGCCTCCAGTCGATCCGCGCGATCCACAAGCGCCGCCGAGTCCTCGGGCGTCGCCGCCGCCTCCGCCTGCGCCCGCATATCCGCAACCTGCTGCGTCGCCTCAACCTGCGGGAACGAACCGAGCCACCACAGCACGATGCTGATCGCCAGGATCACCGTCCCCGCCTTTTTCACGAACACCATCGAACGGTCGTACGCGCTGAGCAGCGCCGTTCGCAGACTCGGCACCTTGAACGAAGGCAACTCCAGGACCATCGCACGCGGCTTGCCCCGCAGAATCGTCCGCCGCGCGATCAGCGCGCTCATCAGCCCCGCCGCCAATCCCAGCGCATAGCAACCGGAAAACGCAAGCGCCGCCATCCCGGGGCGCCCGTAGAACAACATCGTCGTCAG
>CALFMQ010000060.1 GCA_937879825.1 uncultured Phycisphaerales bacterium | reverse complement strand
CCCCACGAGATCGCCAATGTCCTGGGCATGCCCGGCATCCGTTGGCTCATGGACAACGCAACCCACGCGCCCTTCACCGCGCTCTGGGCCGCCAGTTCGTGCATTCCCAGCTGCCATCTCGAAACCTCCGGGGCAACGCTCACCGCCGCCGACCTCGCGCCCCTTTTCGACGACCCGCGCGTTGTCGCCCTCGCCGAGATGATGAACTTTCCGGGCGTCGTCCACGCCGACCCCGAAGTCCTCAAGAAGGTCAATATGGGCCTCGCGCGCCGCATCGTCGACGGCCACAGCCCCGGTCTCACCGGCCGCGCACTGCAGGCCTACATCGCATCAGGAGTCTCATCCGATCACGAAGCCACCACCGCCGACGAAGCCCGCGAGAAACTCCGCCTCGGAATGCAGGTCTTCATCCGCGAAGGGTCCGCAGCACGAAACCTCGAGGCCCTCCTCCCCCTCGTATCGGAGTTCCCAAACGCCCTGTCCCGCTTCTGCTTCTGCACCGACGACCGCCACCCCGCCGACCTCCGCGACCACGGCCACATCGACAACATCATCCGCAAGGCCGTCTCCCTCGGCCTCGACCCCGTCAAAGCCCTCACCATCGGTTCCTTCAACACCGCCCGCCACTACCGCCAACGCGACCTCGGCGCCATCGCCCCGGGCTACCGCGCCGACCTCTTCGTCTTCGACGATCTCAACAACATCCAACCCCGACTCGTCTACCGACACGGCGAACCCGTCGCCCGAGACGGCAAGTACCTCGGCCCCACGCCCCCCGTCACCGGCTACCCCAAGTCGCCCGTCCGACTCCCCGCAGACCATTCCGCCGGCTCATTCGCCGTGCGCGCACCGGGCGGCGCAAGAGTCCGCGTCATCGGCATGGACCCGCACCAACTCATCACCGAGCACCTCATCGAGGACGCGAAGATCATCGACGGCCTCGCCGTCGCCGACCCCTCCCGCGACATCCTCAAGATCGCCGTCATCGAGCGTCACCACGCCACCGGCAACATCGGCATCGGTTTCGTCAAGGGCTTCAAGTTCAAGGGCGGCGCGCTCGCCTCCACCGTCGGCCACGATGCCCACAACCTCGCAATCGTCGGAGACAACGACGCCGACATGCTCGCCGCCGCACGCGCATTGCAAGACGCCGGTGGGAGTGGGGGGAGTGGGGGGGGTGGGGGGGGCGGCGGACAGTGCGTCGTATCAGGCGGCAACACGCTCGCGCTCCTCCCGCTCCCCATCGCCGGCCTCATGTCCGATCAACCCGCACAGTCCGTCATCGATCAACAGGCGAAGGTCCTGCGCGCAACACAATCGCTCGGCTGCCCGCATCACGACCCCTTTATGCCGCTGAGTTTCATGCCCCTGCCCGTCATCCCGAATCTCAAACTCTCCGATCGAGGCCTCGTCGATGTCGAGAAGTTCGAGATCGTCCCCCTGATCGTCTAGCCCGCCCGCCGGCCGTCGCCCGCCGACGCAGCGTGCGCTGCATCATCATCCTCCGACGCCTGCTTCTCGGCCTGCTCGCGCTCCCACCGCTCCCGGTCCTCGCGGATCTTCGCCCACTTGTCCCGCTCCTTGTGACCCGCCGGCGTGATCCCGTTGGCCAGAAGCATGAAGTTGATGAATCGTTTGAACACTTCCGCCGGTCTCCGCGCTCCACCCACGGGCACCACGCCCGTGTTCGTCCGTCTAGGGCTGATACTGTAGCCATCAGCCAACCACCGGAGCCGCCCATGAAACACAAACTTGTTCAGTGGTTGTTCGCCGCCATCGCCATCATTGTCGCACCGGGATGTTCCTTCAGTCTCGTTGGTGAAGACGATGGGTCGCTCGGCTTCCAGCAACGCCGCTTGGCGTGGCAGAATGTTATCCCGCAACCGTTCCCCCACGGCGCCATCGCCGCCGATCATCCCCTCGCATCCTGGGCCGGAGCCGAGATGCTCCGCGCGGGAGGCAACGCCGTCGACGCCGCCGTCGCGACCAGTTTCGCGCTCTCCGTTGTCCGCCCCGAGTCTTGCGGCATCGGGGGCGGCGGCTTCATGCTCATCCAGCTAACCGACGACCCCCGCACACCCGCACCGCG
>CALFMQ010000059.1 GCA_937879825.1 uncultured Phycisphaerales bacterium | reverse complement strand
CCGTACCACCATCGGTTGATCCGCTCGCTCCGCACAAGTTCCATCCCCTCCGCCCGCGCCCACGCCTCGATGTTCCCGATCGGCTCCTCGTCGATCCATTGCCGCGCCACCACCAGATCGTGCATCCGGTTCATCCCCCGCCGCCACAGCGGCCGCCGGCACATGTCCTTGTACAAGAACACCCCGCCCGCCCGCACCCGCCCGCACGCACGTTTCACCACATCACGCCGAATCCCGTTGGGCAAATGGTGCATCACATCCACGATCGAAACCACATCAAACCCTCCCGATCCATCTCCCCCGCCCGGCCACGCATCCCCCGCGTCCACCACACAGAACGCAAGCCCCGCCGACCCCTCGGGCAACCTCCCCTTCATCGCGTCCGCAGCCGCGATCGCGCCACGCGATGTATCAAACCCCACCACCTCCCGCGCCCGCCCGCTCGCCGCGAGCAGCTCCGCGAACAATCCGGAGCCGCATCCCACGTCCAGGACCCGTGACCCTATCGGGACACCACGCACCAACACCTCAAAGGGGCAGATGTAGGGCCGCCACGCCGCGAGCGTTCTCGCCATAAACGATGCATCCCCGTACAGCTCCCGCGCGATCCGCGAGAGGTCCCCCGCCGTATGTTCGCCGGAAGACTCATCCGCCCGGTTGTCAGGGTGCCCGTCGCTCATCACGCTCACGAGCGTACCGCCCCCACAGTTCAATCGCCCATTTCACGCCCGATCGCACGCTTCCATTGCACTCCGCACCGCAAAGGGGTCGATTCAAGTCCGATGCCCGACGCCCCCGCATCACACCCCGAAGCGATCCCGAGCCGCGGGCTGGCGCGCAGCCTCGTCCGCCTCGCCCGGCCCCGCCAATGGGTCAAGAGCGGGTTCGTCCTCGTCGGCCCTTTCTACGGCCTGCCCGATCTCCTGCACGAGCCCCGCAACCTCGCATTCTGGTGGGTCATGGGGGTCGCCGCGATGGCCGCCGCCGCCTTCGCCCTCGCCTCGTCGGGGTGCTACGTCTTCAACGATCTCGCCGACCGCGAAGCCGACAAACTGCACCCCCGCAAGTGCCGACGCCCGATCGCCGCCGGCCATGTCTCCCCCGGACAAGCCCGGTTATTCGGACTTTTCCTCTACGCCGCCGCCGCCGCACTGGCCCTCTCGATTCCGATCGAGTTCGATCAGCGGCTCATCGTCCTGGCCATCCTCGTGATCTACGTCCTCAAGGAGGTCGCCTACTCCAACTACTTCAAGCACAAGGTCGTGGCGGATGTCATGAGTCTCTCACTGGGATTCGTCCTCCGCGTCGGCGCGGGCTGCGCCGCCGTCATGGTCGTCCCCTCCGACTGGCTCCTCACCGTCACTTTCTTCCTCTCCATGTACCTCGCCTTCGGCAAGCGCCTCGGCGAACGCCGAACCCTCGCCGCCACAGGGGACGGCGCCGCAGCCGCACACCGCAAAGTCCAGGAGCGCTATTCCGACACCTCACTCGAGATGTTCGTCGCCGTCACCGCCGTCGTCACCCTTGTGATCTATACCCTTTATGTGCAAGAAGTTAGCGAGTTCTACACCCACGGCTTCAACCTGCTCTGGATCACGGTGATCCCCACCACCTACGGCCTGCTCCGTTCCTTCGTCCTCCTCGATAAAGGCGTCTACGACGATCCCACCGAACTCGCCCTCAGAGATCGCGGATGCCGCGCCGCCGGCGCGGCCTTCGTCGTCCTCACCATCGCGCTCATGGCCGCCCGCACCTCCGGAAAGTGGCCCTGGTGATCGCCATTTCCGAGAATCAGGGCCGATCAGCGAAAATTGGTCCCATCTTCAATACTGGTGGATGACACCCCGGCCGCGCCGAGGTGTATACAGATGATGTACCCCACGCCCCCGTGGGTTGGTGTAGTTGTCGGGTCGTGCCCCGATACACGGTCAATCACCAGACCGTGCGTCGCGGCGTGACCCAGTTCGTGTCACCCGGCAAGGAGTAATCAATGGCAGCATCCAGAAAACGACTCGCACTCTCAGCCGTCGTCATCGCAGCGTTCGCGGGGCTCGCGACCCCCGCCTCCGCCGCCGACGACTTCCCCGAGTTCTCCAAGGTCTCCGAAGACTTCACCAAAGTCGTTTCCACCACCGAAGACCGTTCCATGTGGACGCTCTGGACCCGCAACAAAGACGGCCAGATGCTCGCCGAACTCCCGCGCAACTTCGAGAACCAGAACTACTTCTTCGCCATGACCGTCGCCTCGGGCGACCGCTGGGCCGGACTCCAGGGCTCCGACATGTATGTCAAGTGGAAGCGCTACGACAAGCGCCTCGCGCTCATCCAGCCCAACTACGAGATCCGCACCTCCGGTGACGCATCCTCCAAGGACTCGGTCAACCGCACCTTCACCGACCGCGTCATCCTCGACATCCCCATCCTCACCATGGGCCCCGGAGGCGGACCCGTCATCGATCTCGATGCGCTGCTACTCAATGAAGGCAGCAACTTCTTCGGCGGCACCGCCGCCGGCCTCCAGACCCGACTCACCAACATCAAGAAGGCCAAGGCCTTCCCCGAGAATGTCGAGATCTCCTTCGAACTCCCGGGCCGTGACGGCAACCTCCGCACCCTCTCCTACTCCATCCGCACCATCCCGGAGAACACCGGCTACAAGCCCCGCGAGGCCGACAACCGCGTCGGGTTCTTCACCACCAACTACACCGACCTCGGCGCCTACAACACCGACAACAAGTACAAGCGCTACATCAACCGCTGGCACCTCGAGAAGGCCGACTCCTCGCTCAAACTCTCGCCCCCCAAAGAACCCATCATTTTCTACGTCGAGCACACCGTCCCCGTGCGCTACCGCCGCTGGATCAAAGAAGGCACCCTGATGTGGAACAAGGCCTTCGAGAACGTCGGCATCCAGGACGCCGTCCAGGTCTTCTTCCAGGACAAGGCCACCGGCGCCCACATGGATAAGGACCCCGAGGACGCCCGCTACAACTTCATCCTCTGGCTCTCCAACGACATCTCCACCGCCATCGGCCCGAGCCGCGTCCACCCGCTCACCGGCCAGATCCTCGACGCCGACATCGTCCTCACCGACGGGTGGCTCCGCGTCTTCAAGGGTCAGTGGGACGACATCATGTCCGAGGTTGTCATGGAGGGCATGGCCCCCGAGACGCTCGCATGGCTTAACGACAAGCCCCAATGGGACCCCCGCGTCCGTTTCGCGCCGCCCGAGCAGCGCCCCTACATCATCGCGCAGCGCCGCGCCATGGGCGTGCTGCCCATGGGCGGAGCGCCCATCGCCAACTCCGATCCCACCACCTTCGGTGACGAGGAGTACGACGGCCTCGTCGGCCGCCTCTCGCAGATGAACGGTTTCTGCAACGCCGCTTCCGGCAAGGCCTACGACATGGCGATGGTCCGCGCGATGGGCGAGATGGTCGGCTTCATCGAAATGGCCCGAGGCGCCGACGCCCAGGCCGCCGAGGGCGACATCCTCGACGGCGTCCCCGAGTCCTTCGTCGGTCCGCTCCTCGCCGACCTCGTCGCGCACGAAGTCGGGCACACCTTGGGCCTCCGTCACAACTTCAAGGCCTCTTCCGTCTACGACCTCGAAGAGGTCAACTCCGACAAGCTCAAGGGCAAGACCACATGGTCCGGCTCCGTGATGGACTACCACCCCCTCAACATCAACCTCGATGAGAACCTCATCCAGGGCGACTACGCGCCGATCGACATCGGCCCCTACGACATGTGGGCCATCGAGTACGGCTACACCAACGGCGACCTCAAGGAAGTCCTCAAGCGCGTCGCCGAGCCCCAACTCGCCTACGCCACCGACGAAGACACCGGCGGCTCCGACCCCCTCGCCCGCCGCTACGACTTCGCCAAGAACCCCCTCGACTACGCCAACTCCAAGATGGACCTCGCCCGCTTCTTCCGCTCCAACCTCCTCGACAAGTACGTCAAGGACGGCGAGTCCTGGTACCAGGCACGCCAGGGCTACATGCTCTCGCTCCGCGAGCAGTCGGGCGCGCTCTCCATCATGGCCAACTGGGTCGGCGGCGCCTTCGTCAACCGCGATCAGAAGGGCGACCCCAACGCGCGTCCGCCCATTCAGCCCGTGCCCGCCGCCGATCAGCGCGCCGCGCTCAAGTTCTGCATCGACAACGCCTTCACAGATGAGTCGTTCGGCCTCACCCCCGAACTCCTCTCCTATCTCACCGTCGACAAGTGGTACGACCGTGGCGGCTCCCTCGAAGACTCGCCCTGGCCCGTCCACGATCGGGTCCTGGCCATCCAGTCCTCGACCATGACCATGCTCATGAACCCGACCACGCTCTCGCGTGTCTACGACAACGAGTTCCGCATCCCCGCCGGCGAGGACGCCCTCACACTCCCCGAGGTCCTCTTCGGAATCACCGACGCCGCCTGGTCCGAACTCGACCAGCGCCTCGAGAAGCGCTACACCGCGCGCGAGCCGATGATCTCGTCGCTCCGCCGCAACCTCCAGAGCGAGCAACTCGATCGCCTCATCGATCTGGCCATGCCCGAGGGTCTCTACGGCCCCGCCGCAAAGCCGGTCGCCGACCTCGCGACGCTCAAGCTCAAGGAACTCAACACCAAGATCGAAGCGCTCACCAAGAACGGCTCGGCCGACCGCATCGATCCCTACACACTCGCGCACCTCGAAGACGCCAAGAGCAGAATCGGTCGCACGCTCAACGCGCAGACCATCTTCAACATCAAGGACGCCGCCGCGGGCGCCTCGATGCCCTTCTCGTTCTTCGGACAAGAGGCCCGCAACCTCTCCAACCACGGCGATGACTGCAACCACGATCACTGATCCGCGCGGGATCAGTTCCTAGGTTTGCCAAGGGCCGTCCCATCCGGGGCGGCCCTTTTCATTTCCGGCAGGAGATCTCGATCAGGCCGTCCAGCGCCGCGGCCGCGCGCCCCGAGTCGATCGACTCACGCGCCAGTTCCACGCCCACGCCCATGTCGGGCGCAGCCCCGCCAACCATCAACGCCGCCGCCGCGTTCAACTCCACGATCCCCCGCGCCGCGCATCGCTCCCCGCCGAGCACGCGCCGAATCACACCCGCAGCGCCATCGAGCGTGGTCACGCGCAGGTCATCGAGCGTCGCCCGCGCGATCCCATACGCCCCCGGCTCGATCACACCCTCGCTCACAACGCCGCCGCGCACCCGCGCAAACCGAGTCGCACCCGTCGTCGTGATCTCGTCCATCCCGTCCTCGCCGTGCACCACCATCGCGTCCACCGACCCCAGCGCGCCCAGCGCCCCTGCAATCATCCGCACCTTCGTCCCGTCGTACACGCCCATCAACTGCCGAGTCGCCCCCGCCGGATTCGTGAGCGGCCCGAGCAGGTTGAAGATCGTCGGAAAGCCCAATGACTTCCTCGGCACCGCCGCGTACCGCATCGCCGGATGGTGATTCACCGCAAAGCAGAAGCACACACCGATCTCGCGCAGGCACGCGCCCTCAACCTCCGGCGGCGCATCGATGTACACACCAAGATGCGCCAGCACCTCCGCCGATCCCCGACCCGTCCGCGATCTCCCGCCGTGCTTCACCACCCGCACCGGCCGCTCCCCCCGCGCCCCCGCCACCACGAACGCCACCGCCGTAGAGATATTGAAAGTCTTGGGCGCACCGCCCGTCCCGCATGTGTCGATCACCGAGTCCCGCAGGTCCTCCGCGATCGGCGTGTTGGTCGCGTGCGCCCGCATCACACGCGCCCCCGCCACGATCTCCTCGAGCGTGGGCTCCCGCGCCGCGATCAGCGCCAGCATCGCCCCGACCTGCACCTCGTTCGCCTGCCCCGTCAATACATCCGAAAAAGCACGCTCAGCCTGCGCACCCGTCATCGCTTTCAGCGTCAATAAATGGGCCAGCAGGTCCTGCATTCCGATGAAAGAGTACCCGCTGACGCACCCTTCGTCGGGGCGTCCTCATACAAGAGCGTGAGCCGCCGGGGCCTATACTCAGCCCGTCCCCAACCGCCGGAGCCGCACCCTCATGCCGATCCGATCCCTCATCGCTGGCGCCCTCATCCTCGTCGCCGCGTCGCTCTGCCGCGCCGATCTCCCCGATATCGTCGACGCCATCCCCGCCGACGCCCGCGCCGCCGTCGTGATCCCCTCCGTCAACGAGTTCGACGGAGCCGTCTCCCAACTCCTCATCGCCATGGAGCAGGGCGAGGCCTCATCGCCCAAGCAACTCCTCCGCATCGTCGGCATCGCCGGCGCCATCGACGCCCGCCGACCCATCGCCGTCTTCTACCGCACCCAGAACGACACGCCCATGCTCGCGGCCCTCGTCCCCACGCTCAACGCGAAGAAGGCCATGGAGTCCCTCGGCGCGACCAAGGGAGCAGGCGGAAACGACAACATCTGGTCCTTCGAGGCCGGCTCGCGCACCTGGTTCGTCCGCGCCCTCACCGACAACGACCTCCTCGTCGGACTCGAGCCCCGCTCACTCGCCGCCTACACGCCGGTCACCGGCCAACTCGATGCGCACAAAGCCGCCATGGGCGACGCCGGCCTCGCCGCCGCGCAGAACGCCAGCATCATCGCGTGGGGCAAAATGGATGAGTTCCGCCCCATGCTCAATGGGTGGCTCGCCAAAGCCGCCGCTTCCATCAACACCCTCAAGGCCGGGCTGGGCAACACGACCGCGCCCGGCGCCGACGAACTGGCATCCTTCGTCGATACTCTCACCCACGCGATCACCCGCGACGCCGACCGCTTCACCCTCACCGCGCGCACCGACGCCAACGGCGTCGTCGCCCAGTTCGCCTCATCATTCACGCCCAACTCCCAGATGCACCGCGCCGCAGCCGCGAGCCGGACCGCCGAGCCGCGCGAACTCCTTAGCGGCCTGCCGGCGCTCCCGTATCTCCTGGCCCTGAGCGTGGACGCCTCGCACGAGGGCGTGCGCGCCCTCGCCGCAACATCCGCAAACGCCACCGGCGACAAACCCACCCCCCTCCACACCGCAGAGGCGCTCGCGCTCGCCGCCTACGAACCCCCAGGCATGCTCGTCATGGAAGGCGCCCTCTCGCGCGTCATCCTCCACTTCGCAGCCGAAAAGCCCGACACCACCGCGCGCTGGTTCAAGTCCTACATCAATTCCCTCGACGGCACGCAGGGCGCATCGGTCTCCTACGACGACGCCACGGGCCAGGTCGCGGGCGTCTCAATCGACCGGTGGGTCATGTCGATTCCCAACAGCGGCAACCGCTCCGCCCAACTCCTCTACGGCCAGCACGGCACGCCCCGGGGCGTCGTCGCGCTCCGCGAGCACGACGGCTACATCACCTCCGCCCCCGACGATCTCATCACCAACATCCTCAAAGGCCGCGCCGCCGGATCGCTCGCCTCGAACGCGCAAATCAAGGAACTCGCCTCGTGGCTCCCCGCCGACCCCGCCGCGCAGGGCTTCCTCAACTTCCGCCCCATGCTCATGCAGGCCATGCCCATGCTCGCCATGATGGGCATCAACATCGATGTGCCCCTCCGACTCCCGCCAATCGCCGCGTCCATCTCCATGCACGACGGCCAGGCGCACGCCGGCGCGTTCCTCCCCGCGTACGCGCTCAAACTCGCGTGGCAGTTCTACAAAGCCAATCAGGCCATGAACGCCCCGCCCCCCGAGCCGCAACCACGCCCCGGTGTGAATCCATCCGGGGCGGCGCGGAACCAACAGTGACGCCATTCCCCTGGGCGCTCGCCCACGGACGCGCGCTCACGCTCGACCGCCCGCACCTCATGGGCATCGTCAATGTCACGCCCGACTCATTCTCCGATGGCGGGCATCACGCCACCACCGAAGCCGCCGTCGCCCACGCGCTCCGACTCATCGCCCACGGCGCCGACATCCTCGATGTCGGAGGCGAGTCCACCCGCCCAGGCGCACAACCCGTCGCGCCCGACGAGCAGATCAATCGCGTCATCCCCGTCATCGAGCAGCTCCGCGCCCGCGGGTGCGCACGACCCGTCTCCATCGACACCACATCCGCGGCCGTCGCAAAGCGCGCCATCGACGCCGGCGCCGACATCATCAACGATGTCTCCGCCGCAACAGACGACCCTCGAATGCTCCACGTTGCCGCCTCCACAAACTGCGGCCTCATCCTCATGCACCGACTCCGCCCACCCGCGCAAGACGCCTACTCGCACGAATACAAAGCCGCCCCCGACTACCACGCCGACATCGTCGACGCCGTCACCAACGCGCTCCTCGAGCGCAAGCACGCCGCGCTCGAAGCCGGCATCGCAGAGTCGGCCCTCGTCCTCGACCCCGGTCTCGGCTTCGGCAAGTCGGTCGCCCAGAACTTCCGCCTCATGGCGTCCGCCGGCGCCATGCAGGCAGCCGTCAAGCGCCCGTTACTCATCGGCGCAAGCCGAAAGTCATTCCTCGGCGTCGTCACCGACGAACCCGACCCCGCCCGCCGCGATCCCCAGTCCGCCGCCGCCGCCGCCATCCTCGCCCAATCGGGCGTCCGATTATTCCGCGTCCACAATGTCGCCATGCATGCCAAGGCCCTCTCCGCTTCGTGGAGAGCCCCCGAATCGCCGATGGAATACTGAGACCGTCTCACGAGTTCATTGTGGTGGTCCCGCCAACGGGCGACTGATACACTTTCGGCCCGGCCGCGCCGCCGGGCCGTACAAACGCAGGAGAAAGCCCCATGGCAAGCGATAAGGTCGTCGAGTTCACCGACGCAAACTTCAAGTCCGAAGTCCTCAACGCAGATGTCCCCGTCCTCGTCGACTTCTGGGCAGAATGGTGCGCACCCTGCCGCGCCCTCTCGCCCACCATCGACGCCATCGCCGGCGAGTTCGATGGCAAGGTCAAGGTCGGCAAAGTCAATGTCGACGACAACCAGGGCATCTCCATCGAGCACAAAGTCACCGCCATCCCCACCGTCATGATCTTCAAGGGCGGCGAGATGCGCAAGAAGTTCGTCGGCCTCACCTCCGCCGGAGACCTCTCCGCGGCCCTCAACGAACTCGTCGCCAACTAATCCGCGACGAAATCACACCGCAATCAACCGGCAGCGCTCAAACGCCGCCGGTTTTTTCTGCGCCCCCCTCGCGCCTCGGCAGCGGCGATCCCCAACCCCCGACCCGCTCGGCGCCCTTCCGCGCCATCACCACGCCCAGCATCACCGCGCCGATCACCACCATCCCCGCGCTGAGCCACTGCCCGCGCGAGAGGCCCATCATCCGCTGCGTCACCAGGTGCGCATCCGGCAACCTGTAGAACTCCGTGAACACCCGCCCCAACCCGTACAACATCAAGAACCACGCCGCGATCACACCCATCCGGCGCGGCCGCCTCCACACAAACCACAACACCACAAACAGCAACAACCCCTCAAAGAACGCCTGGTACAACTGCGAAGGATGCCGCGCGTTGAGCAGCGGCGCGATCTGCGCCGTCACCACATCATTGCCCCGCTGAATCTCCCGCACGATCCCCGAAGCCCCGCCGTACATCGACTCGAAACCCTCCAGCCAGTCCCGGTGCTCAACCGATAAGCCCGACACCACTTCGCTGTGCCGCTCGAGCAACTCCTGCGGGTACTTCACCGCCCACCAAGGCAACTCCTTCCCCGGCGCAACCGTCACGATCCGACCCAGCAACTCGCCGTTCACGAAGTTCGCCAGCCGCCCGAAGAAAATCCCGATCGGCGCGACAAGCGCCAGCGCATCCAGCGCGTGCAGCCCCGCCACCTTGTACTTGCGCGCAAACAGCAGCGCCCCGATCACCACGCCGATCATCCCGCCGTGGCTCGCCATCCCGCCCTGATTGATCGCGAGCAAACCCCACCACGGGAACGACTTCTCGAACGTCATCAACAAATCCGGCTGGTAGATCAGCACATACCCGAGCCGCCCGCCCACAAGCGTCCCCACCATCACCGCCAGCATCAGGTCGGGTACCGCGTCGTGCGGAATCAACAACCTCCCGCGCTTCGCCAGAAACCGCAGAATCAGGTACGCGCAGATGAACCCCGCGATATACGCCAGCCCGTACCAACGAATCGCAAAGTCGCCGCCCAACCGCACAACGATCGGATTCAGATCATGCACCCACACGCCGAGCATCGTCATCCGCGCATCCTATCGCCCCCGCCGCACTCCCCCCAACCTACACTGCGCGCATGACCGACCCGCCGTGGGCCACCCTCGCCATCCAGCTCGCGCTCGTCGCGCCCGCCGCCATCTTCTTCGCATGGACGCTCAATCACTCAGGCGTGCCAGGGAGGCGGTCGGGGGGGTGGGGGGGTGGTGCATTGGGCGGCCTCATCGCCGCCATCCTCCTCGGCCCCGCCGTCCTGGGCCGCGCCGCGCCCGACCTCCACACCCGCATCTTCACCGGTGGCATCGCCGAAGCCGCAGCGCTCGACGCCGCAGCCGATGAGGTCCGCGCCCGACTCGCAGCCCTCCGCGCCACAGATGTCTCCGAGATCGCCATCACAGAGGCGGCCCGCGACGCCGACGCCGAACTCGCTCCACTCCGCGACGCCCACCTCCAAGCGATGCAGTCGCGCGCAACGCAATCGTGGTGGCTCGTCGTCGCGCTCGCCTCACTCCACACAGCCATGGGCGTCGCGACACTCTTCACCCCATCTGCCCGCGTCTGGTCCGGTGCAGCCCGATCACTCCGGGACCTCCGCGCCCGACCCGCCCTCGTGGGTGCTTTCGCGCTCCTGCTCGCCGGCGCGCCCGTCATCCTCGCGCTCTCATTCGCGCCCGGCCTTGCCGGTCCATCGCTCATCGCAGCGGCGCTTATCTTCATCGTCCCCGCCTTCGCGCCATCAGCGCGCAACCCCGCTTCCTTCGCCGCCGCGCTCACCGCCTACACCGTCGGCGTCATCCTCTTCTTCGCCGTCACGCCCTCGCTCGAGTCGTTCACCATCGCCGCCTTCGCGTCCAACCGCCGCGACGACGTGCGCTATCGCC
>CALFMQ010000058.1 GCA_937879825.1 uncultured Phycisphaerales bacterium | reverse complement strand
TCCGCGTCACCACGAACACGACACTCTTCGACGGAGCCGACCCGAACTCCGTGCGCGCGTTCTTCGACGAGATGATGGACCTGGGCGTCGAGGGGATGATGGTCTCGCCGGGGTACGCGTATCCCAAGGCGCCGGATCAGCGTCACTTCCTCGCCGAGCGCCAGAAGACCAACGAACTCTTCGAGATGATTCTCTCGAACCGCAAGAAGCGCTGGGTGTTCAATCAGAGCCCGTTGTTCCTCGAGTTCCTCATGGGCACGCGCGAGTACGAGTGCACGCCGTGGGGCAACCCGACCTACAACATCTTCGGGTGGCAGAAGCCGTGCTACCTGCTGCAGGACGGGTATGTCGACTCGTTCAAGGAACTGATCGAGACCACGGAGTGGGACAACTACGGGCGCGAGTCGGGCAACCCGCAGTGCGCGCAGTGCATGGTCCACTGCGGCTACGAGCCGACGGCGGTCGATCACACCTTCTCCTCGTTCGGCGGCATGTGGGGCACGATCAAGGCGATCGTGTTCAACAAGTACGCCAACCCGCGCGCGTTGAAGCGGCTCGAAGAAGAGCGCGGCAAGCCGCACGGCCCGATGGCGATGCTGGGTCTGACCGTGGAAGGCAAGCCGGCGAAGAAGGAAGAGGCGGTCAGCGCGGCCTGAGCCCGGTGCGCCGATCTCGTCGATGAATCCGAGCGCGATCTTCGGGGAAGCCGATTCCATTTGATCGGCGCCGGTGTACGCTTGCCCGTGCGGCGAAGGGGCGCTGCACCATGGAGGAACCGGATGAGAAACGCTGCCCGCTACGCGCTTTCGTTTGCAGTTCTGTCGCTCGCAAGCGGAGGGTGCTTCGGCCAGTCCGCCCTCCCCGCGGTGTTCATCGCCAACAACGGCAATCTCGAGGGCAGCATCACCTCGATGATCGTCAACCCCGACGGCACGCTCTCGTTCGCAGACCGGATCATCACCGGGATGCGCACAAGCACCGCGATTCCGGAGTTCGGGTGCAATGCGCGATCGATCGCCATCTCGCCCAACGGGAAATACCTCGCCGTCGGGCACGCCTCGGGGAGCAGCTCCGTCAACGAGCGCATCACGATTCTCGAAGTCGCGTCCGATGCGTCCCTCTCGCTCGTGAATGTGTTCACCGTGCCCGTGACGCCGTTCGATCTGGTGTGGATGTCGGACGATGTGCTGGCGGTTGCACGCGCGAGCACGAGTTCCACGAACGAGATACGCACCTACACTTGGAACGCGGGCACGGGCGTGCTGTCGTTCGCGGCGTCGCTCGTCTCGGGCGGATTCTCGACGAGCATCGATCGCCACCCCACGCAGCCCATCGCGTACATCGGCGACACCGGGTCCGGCGGGCTGGTGTCGTCGTTCCTGGTCGGACCCTCGGGCGCGCTGACGCCGATCGATGCGCAGGCGTACGGCCAGTTCACGCTGGATATCGGCGTCGTGGACTCGGGCGGCTCGGTCCGCATCTACAGCGGCGGCGGAATCAGTTCGGGCGGCACCGCGATCGTCGGAACCGACACCGACAACTCGGGCAACCTCTCGATCACCGGCGGTTCGCCCTTCGTCTCGCCCGGATCGTCGCCGAAACTCGCTCGCGGCTCGGCGGACGGGAAGACGCTGCTCGTCGGGCACGGCACCGACGCGACCGTGCGCACCTTCGCCATCGACGCCGACACCGGCGCCCTGACCTACACCGGCAACACCTTTGATGTCGGGCTGCAGGGCTCCCTCGACGATGTGCAGGTGATGGGCGATCTCGTGTTCATCACCGACAACACGACCGCCATCGACGGCGTGCGCGGCATCTACTCCTTCACGCTCGGTGCGGGCGGCTCTCTCACGATGAATGGCGCGATCCTCGACACGCAAGGAATCGGACCCGGCAAGATCGCGACATGGACGCCGCCGGCGCCGCCCTGCCCCGGCGACACGAACGGTGATCTCATGGTCGATGTCGACGATCTCAACGCGATCCTCTCGAACTGGCTCGTCAATGTCGGCGTCGGATCGCCGCTCGACCTCGCCAACGACGACGGCATCGTGGATGTCGACGATCTGAACGTCGTTCTGGGCAACTGGCAGGCGGCCTGCACCTGACCACCACCCCGAACCCCGCCTCTTTCCGCTTCCATCGGGGCCGCACGGTGCTACTCTGACTCATGCGGATCGGGTGGTCCGGTGGGAGAGAGTTCCATGCTCAAGTGTTCGCATTGCGTCCGCCTCGCGGCGGGTCTGACTCTTTCGGTTGTATGCGTCGCGCATGCGGGGACCACGCTCCGCGCGATCTACACGGCGATTCCGGGTGATCCCACCTCGCAGGTCCCGGGCAAGGCCGGCGCCGAGTTCGGCTTGTTCGAGCGCCCGTACCGCTCCGAGTCGGGCGAGAAGTGGATCCTCCGCGCCCGCACCGGGACATTCATCGCCGATGAGAATGTCATCATCGTCGGCGAGGGCGGCGTCGGCGATCTGGTCGTCTTTGAGGGCCAGCCGGCTCCTTGGGCGCCGGGCGAGGTGATCTCGACCCTCGATATCCAGTGCGGCATCAACGCCGCCGGACAGTTCGTGTTCGGATCGAACACCAACAACGGCCCCGACAACGCGGACGAGTACCTCATCACCGGTCAACTCGGATCGAGCGTGCTGACGGTCGCGCTGCGACAGGACGATGAGGTCCCCGGTTTCCCCGGCGTCACACACGGCGACCTGATCGATGACGAGCAGATTCTCGCCGATGGAACGATCGCCTATCGCACGATCAACGCGGTGGGGCTGCCCAGCGATGAGGACACCCTCCTGGTTGTCGGTGATGTCGTCATCGTGCAGGAGGGCATCACGATTCCCGCGGGGCAGTTGTTCGCGTTCATGGAGCCGTGGAACGCGTTCGATTTCCAGGGGTTCTATGTCAGCGCCGACGGGAGCGACGTCCTGATCGACGGCGATGTCGAGGGCGACACCGTCCGCGACGAGATGACGGTGTACAACGGCACGGTCGTGCTGCAGGAAAGCGGCGTGATCTCGGGCTTCGTGAACCCCATCGCGGGAGGTTTCACGGGGATTCGTGAGTCGTACATGATGTCCAACGGCGATTGGTTCAGCCGCGGAACCAACTCCGGCGGCGGGCAGGACTGGGTCGTGCGCAACTCGCTCCCGGTCGCGGCGACAGGGCTCGCCATCCATACGGGCACGACGGAGAAGTTCGCCGACGGCGACACATTCAACACGTTCCTTGCGATGGCCGGCAACAACCTGGGTGATTATGTGATCGCGTGCTTCACGGACAACGCCGATCCGAACCGGAACACCGTGCTCCTGTTGAATCGGGTCGAGGTGATTCTACGCGAGGGCGACCCGGTGGATGTCGACAACAACGGGGCGTACGACGACGACGCCTTCCTCGCGGGGTTCCACGAGGACCAGATGTTCATGACCGACAACGGGTCGGTCTATTTCATCGCCTTCCTCCGCGATGGCAACGGCGCCCCGCTCGGCGAGGCGTTCCTCCGACTGATCCCGGACTGTGCGGGCGACACCAACGGCGATCTCATCGTGGATGTCGACGATCTCAACAACATCCTTTCGAACTGGCTGGTCAATGTCGGCGTCGGTTCGCCGTTCGACCTCGCCAACAACGACGGCATCGTCGATGTGGACGATCTCAATGTCGCGCTGTCGGCGTGGGGATCAAACTGCCGCTGACCACGACTATTCGTCCGGGTCGTTGAAGAGCATGCAGAACTGCCACCCGTAGACCGGGTACTGAACGCGCAGCCGGAATACTTCGTATCCCGCCAGGTTGAGGCCGCACCGCTCGCTCGCGTGCTCGACCATCTCCCGATACAGCGGGAATCCGTCGCAGAAAAGCGCCGAGCGGTTCTCGCCTAAGTGTTCGATCTGTTCGAGCGCGGCCCGGCGGTCGATCTCGCGGTTCGAATCGTTGGGGAACGCCACCCCGCGAATGGCGGTGTCGTACACGCGGTACGCGGGCCGCACCCGCGAGGCGATTTCGGGCGCGAGGATCACATCGAACTCGAGACGGGCCGCCGGCAGATCGACCAGCGCCCACAGCGATCGGACGGGCTTGGAGCGATCGCCAGAGTCCTTGCCCACCGTGCCGTCGCCCGGGCGCGCGGACTTGGCGACATCGACCCGCAGCATGTCCACCAGCGAGTGCCTGCCCGGCGAGGTGGTCTTGAGGGTCCAGGTCGGGACGCCGCCGATGTCGACGATGTCGAGGGGCGCGGGCGGATTCGTGTAGAACTGCTCGAGATCAACCTTTCCCATCGCGAGCTCGCGGTTGGTCCGGTTTGTGCCGTTGCGGGTTCCGGTCGCGGCGCCGAGGTAGCCGAAGCACACCGTGACATCCGGACGGAGTTGGCGCACGCCCACGGCCCCGTGAATCGCCATGATGTCGGGCCGCTCGACGCCGCCCTCACCCGGCGTCACGACCAGCGTGCAGATCCAGACATCGGCGCGGACGCCGTGCAGTTCGCTCATCCCTTTGAAGACGGCCTGGCGCCCGGACATCTCGAACCGGTCGCGTGCCTCGGGCGAGTTGGCGCTGAGGAACGCGTCCAGCGCGCTGCGTGTCCCGAAGACCTCGCGGATGAACACCTCGAACCCGTCCACCGAACCGTGGGCCGACCTGATGCATTGGTCGTCAGCGCCGCGTTGCTGCGCCGCGGCCAGGAACCCTCGGATCGACTCCGGCCCCGGCACCCGGTGGAGCACTTCCAAAAAAGAGTCTCGGTCGAGGGCGTTGAGTAAACGGCTCATGATCACGCGGCTCAGGCCGAGGTCCTCAGCGAGCGCCGACGGACCGCGCGTGCCGCACTCAAGCTGGGCCAGAACGCCGCTCAGCGTGCGCTGCAGCCCCTCGCCCAGAGCATTGGCGCGGGTGTGCAGGGAGTCGATGGACGGCGTAGCGCCCTTGGCACGGATCGAGGACATACCCGGGAAAGACTACCTCAGACCCGGCAATTCTCCTTGCCCGACCGGTGAAATAATTTACACTTGCATGGTCGGACGCGTGTGAGGGCGCACCGCCCCGACCGTTTGCCGCCCCGGGGGCGTCAATGAACCAGAGAGTAGGACCCGTCCAAAGAGAGTGAGCCCAACATGAATCCCCGTGCTGTACTTGCGTTATCGACGCTTCTCGCCGGCCCCGCGGCGCTGGGTGCCTGGAACTCCGACCCCGCGGTGAACATCTCGGTCGCCGACGGCGCGAGCGATCAGGCGCAGCCGAAGATCGCACCGGGCGCCGATTGCGGCTCGTGGGTGTCGTGGTTTGATGGCATCGCGACGGGATACGACGTCCGTGTCCAGTTGCTCGACTCCGACGGGAACGAAGTGCTGGCGCACAACGGCGTGCTCGTCGCGGATCGGAACTTCTCATCGACGCAGGACTACGGACTGTCGTCCGATCCATCGGGCAATGCGTTTCTCGTCTATCGATTCAACAACGGCGCGGAGATTCGCGCCGCCAAGGTCTTGCCCGACGGCTCGATGCCGTGGGGCGTGAACGGCGTGATCGCCAACACCGGCGGCTCACCCAACAGCCCGCGCTGCGGGGGCACGAGCGATGGGGGCGTGGTCGTCGGGTGGAGTGACGGCGCCAACACTGTGCTGCAGAGGTTTGACGCCAACGGCGTGGCGCAGTGGGGCACGGGGGTGACCGTTTCGGCCGCCGGCTTCCAGCTGCTGGTCAGCGACATCCGCGATGCGGGCAACGGCGATGTGATCGTTTCATGGATTCAGCAGACCGGATTCGCCGGAGCGAAGACCCTCTGGGCTCAGAAGTTCGACTCTGCGGGCGCCGAGGTCTGGGCATCGCGAGTCGCGGTGTACGACGGCGGTTCATTGCAGTTTGGCAACTTCCCGCGCTTCTGGACCGATGGCGCGGGCGGCGGCGTCTTCGCTTGGTACGACTCCTCCGGGACCAACTTCGTCCAGCACGTCTCATCCGCCGGCGCCGAGATGTTCGCGCACAACGGCGTCGCCACCGAGACGGGCGCCGGCACCCGCCGCTACGAGATCACCGCGGCTTACGACCAGGCGACCGGCGATATCTACGCCTTCTACAGAGAGACCGACGCGTCGCAGGGCATGATCGGCCTCTCGGCGCAGCGTGTTGACTCCGCGGGCGCGCGCCAGTGGACCGACAACGGCCTGTCGCTCGTGGCGATGTCGTCGAGCGACATCGGCTCGCTCAACGCGGCCTTCACCGACAACTCCGCCAAGATCATCTACACGCAGGCCGTCTCTCCGACGACCGATGTGCTCCGCGCCTTCGCGCTGGACTCCACCGGTGCCTCGGCCTGGGTCGCGGCGCCCCTCGGCGTGTCCACGGTCCCCGCGGACATGTTCCGCACGGGCGTGATCGGCGCCGCAGACGGCGAAGTCCGCGCCGTGTGGCAGCACAACGACGATGTTCACGGCCAGAACATCACACGCAACGGAAACTTCGGCGTGTGCCCCGGCGACGCGACCGACAACCGGATGGTCGATGTCGACGACCTGAACCTCGTGCTCTCGAGCTGGGGCAACTCGGTGCCCCCGGGCTCGATCGGTGACCTCGTCTGCGACGGGGTGATCGATGTCGATGATCTCAATCAGGTGCTATCCAACTGGGGCGCTTCCTGCCCCTGACCCCGCGGCCTTTCACCGGGGATTGGAACACCTCGCCCACAGGACCCGCCGACCATGGATGTCGGTGGGTCTTTTTCGATTCAGCGTCGGTGCCTTCACGACATCATGTCGGGATCGACCTCGCCCAGCGCGCGGAGCAACTCTTGGACAATCGGCGTCGTCTCGATGTGCGCCCGCCACGCGTCGCCCTCGTCCGATGAAAGCACCCGGATGAGTTCCGCGCTCCCGTTGCGATGCCAGAACAACTGGTCGAGGATCGGGTCGTGCGACTCGGCGTACATCGAGAGCGTTGTCTGGATCAGCATCGCCAGGTGATCGACGGTTGCGTGCGCATCGACCGGGAGCAGGAGCAATGTCTCCATCGAAGGCACGGAGAACACGGCGCTTGTGACGCCATCGGGGAGAATAGACTCCAGCGACAGCGACGCCGACGATCCGGGAATCAGATCGGAGACAAGGGCCAGCAGGCCCGGCCCGCCGTCGATCTCCGCCAGCATGTCCGGGTCGAGCGTCCGCTTGAGATTCTCCTGCGCGATCAGCAGCACATCCTCGAACTCGACGGGCCACCGGTCGAGCATCCGCGTCGTGACAAATCCCGCGCGAGGGCCGAGGCCCACCGTCGCCGCCTTGATCAGCGGCCCGAAGGCGTCGCGCCGGCACATGGTGCGCTCGGGCCCCTTGAGGTGCTCGCGGGTCACCACGCGCGGACGCAGCCACGGCCGAACGCACTCGAAGTCCGCCAGCAGGCGATCGGGCACGGGGATGCCGAGGATGCCCGAGATCGCGAACACCAGTTCATCCGGCTCGGCGTCGGATATATCGATCGGAATCTGCGATGCCAGCGTGTCCACGCGCACCGGGAATGTCTTGCCCTGCCACTCGACCGTGCTCGCCCCGAATCGCCACGCCCGCGGCACGCACCCCAGCGCGCGGAATGCTTCATCGAGCCGATTGCGGATTCCTTGCTGGGCGGCGTCAGAGTTCATGGGAGTTGCGCGGATTTCTCGTGCTCCGGCCGATCAGGCCTTGGGAGTCCCGGCGAGCGCGGGGGCACCGAGGCCGCCGAATCGCCGTTCACGAGAAGCATACGCCCGGATCGCGTCGCGGAACTCCGACTCGCCGAAATCCGGCCACAGAACATCGGTGACGACGATCTCGGCGTAGCTCAACTGCCAGAGCAGGAAGTTGCTCAGGCGCATCTCACCCGCGGTGCGCACGATCAGGTCCGGGTCGGGCAAGCCTTTGGTGTAAAGGTGGTTGGCGAGCAAGCGTTCGTCGATGTCCGACGGATCAATCTCACCCAGTTTCACGCGCTCGCTGAGCGCTCGTGCCGCATCGACGAGTTCGGCGCGTGAGCCGTAGTTCACCGCGAGGCAGAGCGTCGGCCCCGTGCAGGCGCTCGTCGCCTCGATGGTCTTGTCCAGCGCTTCCAAGGCCGCGGGGGGCAGGCCGTCGCGCCGCCCGATCTGCATGAGGCGGATGTTCTCGCGGACCAGCGCCTCGCGCTCACCGCTCATATATTCCAGGTAGAGCCGCATCAGTTCGCCGACCTCTTCCTTCGGGCGGCTCCAGTTCTCCATCGAGAACGAGTACAGGGTCAGGGCTTCAACGCCCAGTCGTCCGGCTTCCTCCACGACCGCGCGCACGGATGACGCCCCGTTCCGATGCCCAAAGACGCGCGGGAAGCCGCGTGCCGTGGCCCATCGCCCGTTGCCGTCCATGATGATCGCGACATGGCGTGGGATCCGCTCCACCGGCACATCGGGCAGGTGGCGCGTCGGGTCGGCGTGGGGGCTGACGCGGCGCATCTGCGCGACGATCTCGCGGGACTTCTCGTCCGCGATCGCTTCGAGGGGTGTCACCGCATCGCTGGCCAACCGTTCCGTGCTTCCCTGAGTCGTGGGCATCGCCATAGGGTACGCCCGCTCACCGGATCATGTTCGCCGGGCCCAACGCTCAGATGTTCTGGGTGTACGACACATCGGGGTTCTGCGCCTTCATGGCCTCCACCGTCTCGTTTGCCCATCGGATCATGTGATCCGATCCCTTCCTGTTGAGCAGGGGCTTTGACTTGTCCACCGTGCAGTTCACCCACCCGTCCGAGACCATCGCCTCGAGCGTCTGGATCAGCATGTACGCGAGGCCGACCGCTCGCTGCCCGGTCTTGCCGTACGCGGCGGCGATCCGCATGAACAGCGGGAGAATCTTCTCCATGCTGCTCTCGCGTTCGAGGACACGGATGACATCGCCGTAGAAGCCGATCGTGGGCAGCACACGATCCCCGCGTCGGAAGCAGGGCGATGTCACGATTCGCCCCTCAACGAGGTCGCCGAGCATGTCTTTCTTGGCGCCCTTGAGATTGAGCTTGAACACATTGAACTCGTCGATGGTGTACTTGATCTCATCGACTTGGTCATGCCCGAGGCACTTCTGAATCGTGCCCTTGGCGGCTTCGACATCCCACAAACCGAAGAGCGCCTTGTTGGGGTTGTCACTCGCAAACCCGCCCTGGCTCAGCCATCGCCATGCTTGGGCGGGCGTGAGCTTGAGACCCGCCGACTTGGCGATCTCGGAGCAGTAGTCGCGCAGGTCCGTGAAACATCCGTTGGCCGAGTACCAGAACTGCCCGAAGCGGATGTGGGTCTTGATGCACCCGCGGGTCCGATCGTCGTACCGCTTGCGGAGCCAGTCCGCGTCGAGTTGTCCCCGTTCGAGTTCGAGGATGGTGTACGCGACATCGCGGGAGGACTGGTGCGCCAGGTACATGCCCGCGGCCAGGATGGGATCGGCGAAGCCCGCCGACTCACCGACGAGGAACCAGTTGTCTCCGTAAAGACGATCGCACAACTGCGACCAGTCCTTGCAGGATTGGATCTCGCCTTCCATCGTTGCGTTGCGCAGGAGTTTTGAGATTTCGGGTTGTTCCGAGAGCCCCTTCTTGTACAGGGCCTCCGGCGTGAGCCCCGTCTTCTTGTAATGCTCAGCCGGAACGATCACGCCGACACTTGTACGCGTGGGTCCGAGGGGGATGAACCAGATCCAACCGTAAGGCAGACTCCGCACCTGCACGCGCGTCGCGCCGACGCCGATCTCCAGCGCCCATTCGGCGTTCTCCCAGTACGCCCAAGTGGCGATGTTTTTCAGTTGATCCGGGACCCAGACCCCGACGTCCATCGCACGCCGGATCGATCCGACAACCCCCGAACCGTCGACGTAATACTTGCCCGTGACGACCGAACCGTCCTGGAGTTTGAGCCCGGTGATCCGGTCTCCATCGCGCAGGATCTCGGTAACGAGTGTCTCCTCGCGAACATCAACGCCCATCTCGCGGGCATGGTCCAGAAGGATTTTGTCGAAGACGCCACGGTCCACCTGGAACGCGGTGTACTCACGCTGGCCCTCG
>CALFMQ010000057.1 GCA_937879825.1 uncultured Phycisphaerales bacterium | reverse complement strand
CCGACGGTGACGGTCAGGCGGGCCGCGAATGTTGCGGCGTCGTCACCGAAGTAGAGCGTCAGGGCGTCGACGCCGTCGACCGTTGCGATGTCTGGGCGGGCGTCGCCGTCGAAGTCGCCGAGGGCGATTGCCACATGGGCACCGGTGTCGATCATGACGGCATCGAGGAATGATCCGTCGCCCGCGCCGAAGAGCAGCCAGAGGCCGTTGTCTGCGGTCGCGACGGCGGCGTCGAGCAGGCCGTCGTTGTTGAAATCGGAGACGACGGAGCCGCGGAACTCGCCTTCGAGCGAGGTGATGGAGCCGATCGAGAGTCTGCGGTCGGGTGAGCCGAGGTGCAGCGTGACGCCGTCGCACGCGTCGCCGTCGCGGAGGAGAATGTCTTCGAAGCCGTCGTTGTTGAAGTCGCCGACGCCGGGCCTGGCTTGGGCGCTGATGAGGTTCTCGAACTGGAAGCCGAGGCACACATCGAGGACTTGCCCTTCGAAGAAGGCGCCGTCGAGCGTCTGGGAGACACATCCCCAGTTGGCGAGGACGAGGTTGAGGTCTTCGACATCGGTGCGGTGGTCGCCGTTGATGTCGCCGAGACTGGAGACGGCCCATGAGGAGAGGACGACATTGAGGTCCCCGACGCCGACGACTCCGGAGGCGTCGATGTCGGCGATGCAGTTGCTGCCCGCGCGGGCCGGGGCGGTGATGGCGGTGAGGATGAGGAGTGCGGCGATACGGCTGGTTGGGGTTCGCATTGGGCGCTCCGCGTGCGGCGGGTGTTGGTGGGGCCGGATGGCTCGGCGCGAGACCATTCGGTGCTCCACGGATATCGGTTCCGGGGGGCCGATGGCGGGAAATAGATTGATCGGAGCGTACGGGGGCTGGGGGACGGGCGGGACGGATTAATTGTTGCGGCTTGTTGCGCCGCGGGTGTGGTGCGAGAGTGAGACGCGGCGGGGATTTGCGCCGGAGTTCTTGAACGTCCGCGGCGGCGTCATTGTGACGGTAAACCGAAGTTGCAGGTCGTATTCGAGCCGAGTCCGTTGGCTGACACGATGTCCTGTACGCCATCGCCATCAAGATCGATCAGCGCAGCATTACGCGGATTGAGTCCTATGCCGTAGCGGATTGGATGTTCGTTGAAGAGTCCGTTGGCGTCACCGAGCCAGATCTTTGCGCTGGCGTTTTCGAAGCCGATCAGATCGAAGTTTCGATCGTCATCGAGATCGCCAATCAGGAACGCCTGGCTCACGCCGTTTCCGACTTCTGTGGCAGTGCTGAAGATTCCCGCTCCGTTGTTGAGCCGGAATACGAGCGGGCCTGGCGATGAACTCGATGTGATGAGGTCCGGGTATGTGTCGTTGTTCAGGTCTTGCAGTATTAGTGAATGGATCTGACCTCCGGAATGAGGGTAGGACATGCCGGGGGTCACAAATCCGCTGACACCATTTCCGAAGAGAATCTGTACATGGTTGGAGCTTTCGATGGCGACCGCGATATCGTCGAGTCCATCGGCGTTGAGATCGGCCACCGAGATATCCACGGGGTGGGTACCGACGGGTAATGAAACCGAGTACGAGAAGGTACCGTTACCGTTGTTGATATATAACGCGAGATCGCTGGATAGATAGTTGGCGATGATCAGATCGTTGCGGTTGTCGTTGTTGAGGTCTGCGAGTTCGATGCCCTCGGCAAACGAACCCGAACCGACCAAGAACGACTCAGCGAACACCCCGTCGCCGCGATTCAGGAGCAATGTATGGAACGCGAGTGTGCTCAATCCCTTAATCGCTGCGATGTCGAGGTCTCCATCTCCATCGAAGTCGTCGATAGCCATGTCCGGGCACGCGTTCGGCCCTGTGAGTATTTGTGAAGACGGGAATTCTCCTTGAGCATTGCGGAGGTTGATGCGGACGCCGGGGGTTCCTGCGCTTGCCAAGTCCAGATCGCCGTCGCCATCAAAGTCGGCGAATCGAACCACATTCATTGAGCTGGGAGCCGCGTCGATCACATGCGGCGAGGAGAAAGCCCCCGAACCGTCCCCGTAAAGGATTCGCAAATAATCCGAAACGGCGACGATGTCCTCGAACCCATCGCCATCGAAATCGCCATGGGCGATGCCTTCGGGGAACGATCCGCCGCACACCGCAGAGATCGGGGCGGCCAGCAATCCGGAGTTATTGAGTCTCAGAGCGACCCGAGCGGAGAGCGTGCCCGTTCCGGCAATAGCATCGGCAAAGCCATCGTTATTGAAATCCGCGGCGAAGGCATATCGCGTGACATCTGAAATGCCTGTTTGGATCGCGGAAGTCTGAAAGCCGCCGTTGCCGTCGCTGAGGATCTGCCCGAGCCGGCTCTCAGTCGCGGCGAAGATGATATCCGGCCATCCGTCTCGGTTGATGTCGCCGAGGTCGATCTGCCCGCGAGTCGTGGTGATGGGCGCGTCTGCGGAGATGGTTGTCTCGGTCCATGTTGAGTCGGCGTTCAGCAATATGCTGAACTCATGGCCTTCGCCCGCGACAATATCGATGGATCCGTTCATGTCGATATCGCCAACGGCGAGGTGCGAGCGTTCACCTGCCAGCGCGATCGATTGTGGGGAGCCGAAGCCACCGGATCCGTCTCCGTAGACGATTCGCAATGAGTGGTCGCCTCGTACAGAGGCGATGTCCACGTTTCCATCCGCATTGAAATCGCCGGAAGCGATCTCGGAGCGGTACCATGGATCGTGAAAGTCGCTCGGAACCAGAATGCCCGAACCATCGTTGATGAATGTCGTTAGGCCTTCTGGTGAGACGGTGACGACTACATCGTTGTACCCGTCATTGTTCACATCGACAATGAGCGCTTGTTCGTACTCGCTTGGCAATGGGAAAGATCGAGTTGGTACAAGTCGGCGATCAGGTGCGCCGAGGAGGATCTGCACTCCCTGGCAATACTCGCCGCCTTTGGCGACGATGTCGTCAATGCCATCATTGTTGAGATCGCCCACTCCGGGACGCGCGGGGCCGCTAAGGGGCTGTGCTCCGGGTTCGGTGCAGAGTGGATAGAGTCGCCCGGTGAGTAGTTCACCGCGCTTCAGTGGGCAGGGCATTCCCCATGAGGCCAAGAGCAGATTGAGATCGTCAATATCGGTGTCGAGATCGCCGTCAATATCTCCACCATCATCAGTCGCCCAAGAGGAAAGCAGGATGTTGAGGTCGCCGATGCTTATGCCCTGCGATCCGTCAAGGTCGGCAGGGCAAGTGGGGGTCGCTGCTCGGGAGTCTTGGGTGAAGCAGGCCCCTGCGATGGCAACAACAATGCACGCGTCGTTGATCGGTCTCATCGTATTCGTCCTCGATTGGCACAGTAGGGATAGAATGATGCTATCGCGCCTCCTACCGGATTAGGAGCGGTGCCTGGGAGTTTGTTCCCTGGTTCGTGTGTTAATTGTTCAGGTGCGTACGAGGTGCAGGCGGGTGCATCGATTCGGGACCGGCAGCTCTACGCGACGCGATCGTACGGGCTGCGATGCTCGCGCAAATGAGCGAGCCGCTTCTCCAATCCGGCTTTGACGGCAGGCCATTCATCGCGGGTGATGGAATACACGACGGTGTCGCGGATGTGGCCGTCGGGGAGGATGATGTGTTTGCGGAGGGTGCCTTCGCGGACGGCGCCGAGTTTGGCGATGGCGGCCTGCGAGCGGAGGTTGCGGGCGTCGGTCTTGAGTTGGACGCGCTCGGCGGGGTGGCCTTCGAAGAGGGGCGACTCGAAGGCGTGGGCGAGCATGAGGCGTTTCATGGAGGGGTTGACTCTGGTGCCGCGGCATCGGGCGGTGATCCATGTGCGGCCGATCTCGAGGCCGCGGTGCTCGGGGCGGATGTCGAGGTATGAGGAACTGCCGACGATGGTGTTGGTGGCGCGCTCGATGACGGCGAAGGCGAGACTGGCGGGGGCGGTGCGGAGTCGTTCGACCTCGGTGCGGGCGGAGGCCTCGTCGGTGGGCATGTTGGTGGTGGCGAAGTAACGGAAGGTTTC
>CALFMQ010000056.1 GCA_937879825.1 uncultured Phycisphaerales bacterium | reverse complement strand
CCGCCGCCTCCGCCGACGACGCCGCATCGGTCAAACTCCGCCGCGCCAAAGTCGCCATGATGAACGAGAACTACGCCAGCGCCATCCGCGACCTCTCCGACCTCGAGCAACTCGGGCTCGCCGAAGCGGTCGAGATCAAGTACATGATCGGCGTCTGCCTCTTCCAGCAGGGCAACTTCGGCGGCGCCCGCGACAAACTCGCCTCGATCGTCACCTCGGGCAACTTCTCGCTCCCCTCGATCTCCCTCCTCGCCGACGCCCAGATCCGACTCAACGAGTTCGAGAACGCCAAGAGCACACTCCAGGACGCCATCCGCGTCTTCCCCGCCTCCGCCGAACCGCTCCAGGAGAAACTCAACACCGTCCTCGCCGCGATGGGCGAGAACGTCCAGCTCGACCCCTCCCTCAAGAGCATTCTCGAAGCGCGCAAGGCACGCGTGGAAGGCGATCTCAAGAAGGCCCGGTCAATTATCTCCGAAGCGATCACGAAAGACCCCGACAACGCCCGTCTGGCCGAAGAGCTCATCCAGATCGAACTGGCCGACAAGAACCGCGCCGAGGCCAAGCGCCTCGCCGACATCGCCGTAGCCAAATGGCCCGATCTGGAGCAGTTCAAGCAGCTCGAGATCTTCGCGCGAGTCGAAGACGAGAACCAGGCCATGCTCGAATGGATCGAGAAGTCGAGCGGCACGCCCGCCGAGAAGTCGCTCCAGCGCTACGCGACCTACATGCGCATGAACGACGAGGCCGCCGCCGAGCGAGAGCTCGCCGCGGTCGAGGCGGCCGAGCCCGACAACCGCATCATGATCAACGAGCGCTTCACCCGCGCCCTCATCAAGGAGGACTTCGAGACCGCGCGCCGGTACGCCGCCAAGGCCGCGTCGCTCAACATCGATAACCTCGACGGCGCTCTCTTCCAGGGCCGTCTCGAGATGGCGCGTGGCGAGTTCGGCGCGGCCGTCGCAACTTTCCAGGCAGCCACCAAGCGAATCCCGCACTCCACCGGCGCATGGAGCTATCTGGGCGACGCACAGATGGCCGCCGGGCAGGTCGACGGCGCCGTCGACTCATACAAGAAGGCCATCGACCTCCGACCGGGCGACGCCGACATCGCCATGAGATTCGCCCGCGCGCTCCTCCGGGTCGGCAGAGGACCCGAGGCACTCACCGTGCTCACCGATGTCCTGCGGATCAGCCCCCAGCGCGGCCAGGTCTACGACCTCTGGATCTCGCTCCAGGGCGCCTACGGCGACCGCGACGATGCGCTGGCGCAACGCGCCACGCTCTTCGAACGCGATCCCATGGTCACCGAGAACTCGGTCTCCTACTTCGCACTCCTGCTCGAAGACAAGCAGTGGAAGCGCGCCGAGGAGGTCCTCTCCAAGATCGAGTCCGATCCCAATGTCAAGAAGATCACGCTCACCGATATGCGCGCCAAACTCCTCGCCGATCAGGGGGATGTCGATGGCGGCGTCAACACCTACAAGCAGTATCTCGCCGGCCTCGCCGGCAACGCCGCCGCATCGGACCAGATCGGCTACGGCCAGTTCCTCCAGAAGTACGAAAGATTCGACGAGGCCATGGAGGCCTTCAAGAACGGGCGAGCCCTCCAGGCCGAAGGCAACTTCGACGCCGACATCGCGCTCGCCAACATGCTCATCACGCGCTCCAACACCATGAGCACCCAGATCGATGTCATGCGCGCCACACAACAGGCCGAGGCCGCCGATCAACTCGATCAGGAGCGCACCGCCATCCTGAACGAGGCGGCGCAGGCCATGAAGCGCATCATCGACGCGGGCGGCGACGATCCCGCCAACGGGCTGGTCGTCCACCGCTCCTACGCCGTCGTCCTCGCCGACCTCGAGCAGTACGACGACGCAGAGCGCTACATCGCGAAGGTCGCCGCGATCGCACCCGAGAAGGACGCCGACCTCCAGGTCACACTCCTTCGGGCGAGGATCGCCGGATCGAAGAACGACCTCCGCGAGGCCCGCAGAATCCTCGATCAGGCCGTCGCCAAGCACCCCGGCAACTTCGAGCCGTACTGGCAACGCGCCCAGCTCAATCGGAATGACGCCGCGCTCGTCCCGGGCGTCCTCCGGGATCTCGCCAAGGTCACCTCCCTCAGGCCCGGCATGACCGAAGCATGGGGGCTGTGGTTCGATCTGCTCCGAGAGCAGGGCCAACTCACCGAAGCCCTCGCATCACTCCGCAACGGCGTCGCCGTGAATCCGGGCGTCCGCGAACTCCGTCAGTTCCTGATCTATCAACTCCTCGATGTGAACCGCGTCTCCGAAGCGCAGGAAGTCGCGATGGAAGGCACGCGCCAGAAGCCCGACCGCGCCTACTGGCTCCGCACCGCCTCAGAACTCTACGCGCGATCCAACCTCTGGCAGCAGGTCCTTCCGCTGCGCCAACAGTTGTACGACCTCGAGAAGTCCACCGAGAACGCCATCCTCTACCTCGACGCCGTGCTCCGTCAGCAGAACCCGACGCCGGGCGTCGTCCAGCAACTCCTCGCCGCGCTCCCGCCGGACAACGAGATGGACCTCCGGACCGTGATGGTCGCCTCCCGCGGCCGCGCATTCTTCAAACAGACAGACCGCTCGCGCAGCCTCGCGCGACTCGGCTGGAATCAGATCGTCGCCGATGAGAGAACCCTGTGGACCTCCATGGCGTTCTGGCTCGGTCAGGCCGCGCTCGCCGAGGGCTCGGTCTCCGGCGCGCTCCAACTCGCCCAGGGATTCGACCCGACCTTCGAGCAGGCCATCCCGCTCCTTATCCTCTCCGGCAACCAACTCATGGCCGAGGGCGAGCGCCCCGACATCATCCTCTCTCGCATCACGCGCCTCGATGAGGTCGAACTCGACCCCGTGTCCAAGTTCGAACTCCTCCGCCTCCGGGCCAAGCTCTTCTACCTCGACAGCCCGATTCGCGACTTCGAGAAGTCCGCATCGTTCAACAAGCAGGCCCTCGAAATCAACCCCGACGCGCTCGATGTCAACAACGATCTCGCCTACACGCTCGCGGAGGACCTCAAGCGCCCCGCAGATGCGCTCCCCTACGCCCAGAAGGCCGTGTCCCTCTCCCCGGATGCGCCCACCGTCCTCGATACGCTCGGCTGGGTCTACCATCGCCTGGGTCGCAACGAGGAGGCGGCCCAAACCCTCAAGAAGGCCGCCGACCGCGCCCAGGGCCGCGATAACTCCGATGAGTTCATCGCCCTCGTCCACCTCGCCATCGTCACGATGGAAATGGGGGACGCCCGGACCGCCCGCGAGATCAAGGCCCGCGCCGAGACCCTCATCAAGCTCGATCCGTCCATCAAGAACTATTACCCGACCGCCCTCGATGAACTGAGGGCCGCCGTCAATTGAGCCGACTGTAATGATTGTGCGCCCGCGTCCGAAAGCGCGGGCTCCCGAGTTATCGGGCGGCAGACGCCGCCAAATCCGTGTCCGCGTGGGGATCATCTTTAGACGACGCCCCTTCATGGGAACCGTCGCCAACGCCAGGAAGTGAGTCATGGTGAGTCAGCAAACACCCAGGGGGCCCGCCCAGCGGGCGCGACAGACCGGAATGCCCCAGCAAAGCGCCGGCGCGCTCAACATGGCGACCATCGATCCCATGCGCATGCTCCGCATGTACTACCCGTGGATGATCGGCGCGCTCGTGGTCGGCACCATCGTCGGTCTTGCCGCGTTTTTTGTCATCGCGCGCTTCTGGCCTAAGTACTCCGCGACCGTACTCTTCGAGACCCTGCCGCCCAAGACCGCCAACACCGATCAGATCGGCAGCATGATCAACACGCAGGGCGGCGGCGCCAAGGAACAGGAAATCTACATGCGCACGCAGGTCGAACTCATGCAGTCCGACCAGGTGCTCGCCAAGGTCCTCCGCGAACCCGCCTTCCTCCAGACCAAGTGGGTCAAGGAGTACACCAAGGGCGGCATCATCGAGAACCAGCAGGAAACCCTCGAGGAACTCAACGACATCGTCAACGCGCGCATGCTCCCGGATACCAACATCATCCGCATGAATGTCACCACGCGCGGCAGGCAGGACTGCGCCGTCATCGCCAACACCATCTCCGAGGTCTATCTCCAGGACAACAAGCAGGTCGAAATCCGCGATATCCAGCAGCGGCGCACCGACATGGACCAGCAGGTCCGGACCCTCCGCCAGAAGCTCGTCTCGCTCGATCAGCAGATCGAAGCCCTCCTCGGCAACGCCGGCATCACCGCCCTCGAAGAACGCAACTCCGTCTGGGCGGTGGAAATGACCAACATCCAGTACCTCATGGCACAGACCACCGAAGGGCTGACCCAGTCGCGCGAGCAACTCGCCGGCTATGAGCGCATGCTCAACTCGCCCGGCGGCATCGTCTACCCCGACACCGTCCGTCAGGCCGCCGAAGAGGAGTACGTCGTCCGCACCCTCCTCTCCCAGATCACCATCACCAAGAGCGAACTCGCCGCGTCCCGTGAGCGCTACGGCGACAACCACCGCGAGGTCGTCCGGCGCGAGTCCCTGCTCCGCAACCTGCAGAACGAGTACGTCCGCGTCGTCGAACAGCAGATGGAAATCAAGTTCAACTCGCTGCTCGACGGCATGCGCACTCAGGTCCGCTCGCTCGAAGCAACCGAGGTCGAACTCAAGAACCGACTCGCCGACATCACACTCAAGATGAACGAGACCACCGCCATCCTCAAGCAGGCCGATAGTCTCACCGCCGACCGCGAAGGCGTCGTCACCCAGCTCACCGAGTTCGAAATCGACGCCGGACGCCTCAACATCATGGCCCAGGGCGGCGCACGTATGCGTGTCATCCAGCCCGGCGAGCCCCCGGAGATTCCCTCCTTCCCCAAACTCCGCTTCATGCTCCCCCTCTCAGTTTTCACCGTCTGCGCGCTCGTCGGCGGCGTCATCCTCCTCAAGGAACTCCGCGAGCAGCGCGTCCGTTCCCCGCAGGACCTCGCCATGATCCCCCAGACCACCGTCCTCGGGTGCATCCCCGATCTGGCGATGGACCTCTCCGCGCCCGAGCACTTCGAGACCGCCGTCGCCGAGAGGCCGCACGGCGCGATCGCAGAGTCTGTCAGGCAGATCCGCACCGGCCTCCTGCGAACGCTTGACGAACAGGGACACACGACCGTCCTGCTCGCCGGGGGCATGCCCGACGCCGGCACGACATCCGTCGTCGCCAACCTCGCGCAGAATCTCGCCAGCATCGGCAAGAACGTCCTCGTCATCGACGCCAACCTCCGTCGCCCGCGCATGCACGAGGTCCTCGGCGTGCCGCAAGCGCCCGGACTCGCGGAGATCCTCAACGGCAGCGCATCATTCGATGACTCCGTCCGCGAGACCTCAAACACCAATCTCTCGATCCTCCCGGCGGGCGAGAAGCGCACCGGCGCCTTCGAGCGATTCGGCTCGGCGCGCATGCGCGATCTGCTCGATCACGCCAAGACGAAGTTCGACATCGTTCTCCTCGACTCGGCGCCCGCCGTCGTCGCGGGCGATGCCGAGGCGCTGACCACGGTTTGCGACTCCGTCGTCCTCGTCGTGCGCGCCTTCTCCGAGACACGCGGCCTCGTCCGCCGACTCCGCCAGCAACTCGGCGATCACAAGGCCGCGTTCATCGGCGTCATCGTCAACGCCGTCCGACCCTCCGCCGGCGGCTACTTCATGCGAAATGTCCGCACGAGCCACGAGTATCACAACGGCCTGGCCACCGCCGGCGCCGTCAAGCCCGACTCCGAGGAGAAGGCCGCCTGAACCCCCAACGCCCGCGATCCCAACAAGACCGGTAGCCCATGAATACGACCGCCGGCGAACTCGATCCGTCAATCATGCGCACCCTCGTCACGGGCGGCGCAGGGTTCATCGGTTCGCACCTGGTCGAGCAACTCCTCGCACGAGGCGACGAAGTCACCGTCATCGACGACCTCTCCACGGGCCGCGCCGAGAATCTTCCCGGTGCCGGTCACGGCGTCGCCAACCTCCGCTTCATCGAGGCCGACCTCTCCCGCGCCCTCGAAGCGCTCACCGGCCGCGAGCGATTCGACCAGATCTACCACCTCGCCGCCGCCGTCGGCGTGGCGCGCGTCCTCGACAACCCGATCGAATGCATCGAGACCAACGTCGGACAGACCTCCGCCGTGCTCCGGTTCGCGCTCGATCACGGCCGAAACCCCGGACGACCCGCATCCGTGCTCGTCGCCTCCAGCTCCGAGGTCTACGGCAAGTCAGACCGCGTCCCCTTCGCAGAAGAAGACGATTGCGTCTACGGCCCGACAACCGCGTGGCGATGGTCCTACGCCGCAAGCAAGGCCGTAGACGAATACCTCGCGCTCGCATACTGGCGGCAGCACCAGATGCCCACCGTCGTCGCCCGGCTCTTCAACACCGTGGGCCCGCGCCAAGTGGGGGACTACGGCATGGTCCTCCCGCGCTTCATCCACGCAGCGCTGCGAGACGAGCCCCTCGTCGTCTTCGGCGACGGCTCGCAGACCCGGTGCTTCTGCGATGTCCGCGACGTCGTCCCGGCGCTCATCCGGCTCCTCGGAACCGCCGATTGCGCCGGCCGCGTATTCAACGTCGGCTCGGATAGACCGATATCCATCGCCGACCTCGCCGATCGCGTCATCGCCGTGCTCGACTCACGCTCGGATATCCGGCGCATGCCGTATGATGAGGTCTACTCGGAAGGGTTCGAAGACCCGCGCCGCCGCGAACCAAGTCTTGCACGCACGCGACTCGTCATCGGGTTCGAGCCGAACATTCCTCTCGACGAAACAATCCGTGCCACCGCGAAGTGGACTCGTGATAATCAGTAGTTTGCAGGAGCATCGCCCGGCATCATTCGGGCACGACGCAGTGGACAACGCAATCGAACAACTCACCGGCGCCGCCGCACCGACCAACGCATCCGCGACCGATGCGCTCGTCGCCACACCCGTCCAGCTGTTCCACGACTACCTCGCCGTCTTCATCGTGGCGTTCCTCGTCACGGTCCTCGCCACACCCGTCATGCGCCGCCTCGCCGTCGCCAATGGTGTCATCGACCGGCCCTCCGAGTCCCGCAAGCTGCACCGAGTCCCCGTCGCGTACCTGGGAGGCGTCGCCGTATTCCTGGGCGTCCTCGCGGGAATCGCGTTCTCCTACGCCGAGACAATCGTCCCCCAATCCCTCTTCAAGTACCACGAGTCGCTGCACGACCTCCGCCCCGTCCCCATCTCAGTCGTTCTGGGCATGACGCTCATCATGCTCACAGGGCTGATCGACGATGTCGTCGGGCTCGTGCCCCGCCTGAAGATCGGCGGCCAGCTCCTCGCCGCCGCCGCCCTCGCCATGCAGGACGTCGGCACCAAGGTCGCACAAGGCGTCATGGCCCCCATCGGGCGTGCCGTCGGCAACGAGGGGCTCGTGTACTACATCCCGCTCCCCGCCGCGTTCGAGTCCCTCATCGGACAGGCCGCGATCGAGGTCAACATCGTCTACTGGGTCGGCGTCGCCATCATCGCGATCTTCGTCCTCGGCGCGTGCAACGCGAGCAACCTCATCGACGGCCTCGACGGCCTGCTCTCCGGTGTCACCGCCATCGCCGCCGCCGCGCTCCTGGTCGTCGCGCTCATGCTCGCGGCAACCGATGACGGCGTGCTCGACGGTTCACGAATCGTCATCGCCCTGGCGCTCCTCGGCGCCTGCCTCGGATTCCTCCCGCACAACTTCAATCCCGCAACAATCTTCTTGGGCGACTCCGGCTCGCTCCTGCTCGGGTTCCTCACCATCGTCCTCGTGCTCTCACTGGGCGACACCGGCAAGACCCAGCTGGTCATCGCCGGGCTCGTCATCTATTCCATCCCGATCATCGACACCATCCTCGCCATCGTCCGGCGCAAACTCGCCGGCAGGTCCATGAGCAGCGCCGACGATCAGCACCTCCACCACATGCTCAAACGCGCACTCGGCGTCAAAGGCGCCGTCCTCACGCTCTACGCCATCGGCATCGCCTTCGGCCTGCTCGGCATCTGGCTCACCATGGGCCGCGTCCGCGTCGTCTTCACCGTCGCCATGGTGTTCGCCACGTTCATCGGCGTCACCGCCGTCAAGATCGCAAGGCGACAGGCCATCGAGGCCCATGTCCTGAGCAAGGTCGAACTGGGCCGCCCCGGCGCGGTCGCCACCGCCGAGCACGAGGCAACCCACAAACCCGACGAGCCCAACCCCGCCCCGATCGCCACCGAGCGCCCGCGCGCCACCTGAGAGCGCGCCCGCCCCGGTACCATGGCTCGATATGAGCCACACCACTCCGCACGAGTTCCGCGAGCAACGCACCTTGGGCCAGGAACGGCTCATGCGCGTCGATCACCAGGGCGTCAAACGATTCCTCAACCTCGACTCCGCCGCCTACCGCGATACATCCGCCGAGGGCGGCCTCGACGCGCCCACCAAGGAACTCCTCGGCCTCACGGCTTCCTGCGTCCTCCGGTGCGATGACTGCATCCGCTATCACGTCGAGCAGTGCGTCAACGAGGGCGTCTCTGATCAGCACATCATCGAAGCGATGAACATCGCCCTCGTGGTGGGCGGCTCCATCTTCATCCCGCACTTCCGGCGCGCGCTCCTCTTCCTCGATGCGCTCCGCGCCGAAAGGCCCTGAGGCATCAGCACCAAATGAAAAGCCCGCGCCGGAGCGCGGGCTGCGTGTTTACTTGAGTTGACGGCTCAGGCCGGGATTACCAGCGCTCGCGCTCGCCGCCGCGGCCACCGCCGCGACCGCCACCACCGCCGCCACCACCACCGCCGTAGCCGCCGCCGCCACCACCGTAGCCACCGCCACCGCCGTAGCCGCCGCCGCCACCGCGAGGAGCACGCTCCTCACGCGGGCGCGCCTCGTTCACAACGAGATTGCGCCCGTCGTGCGGCTGCCCATTCAGGGTCTCGATGGCCTTCTCGCCTTCCTCACGATTGGCGAACTCGACGAATCCAAACCCGCGAGAGCGCCCGGTCTCACGGTCGGTGATAACAGAAGCATTGGCGACATCGCCAAACTGCGAGAACAAATCACGCAGACTGTCATCAGTGGTGCGGAAGGGGAGATTACCGACATACAACTTCATCATCTGAAACGATCCAAGCCCGAGGCGAAAGTGAAGGGAACCGGTTGCGACTCGGGCAAGATCGTTCCGAACCCAGGCGACCGCCCCGACAGGCGGGCAGTCCGGCAAGATCATACGCCATCAAGGCCCCCCACGGGAAGCACAAACTCCCCGCCCCGCAACACCCCCCCCCGCCACCCCGGCCCCCCCCCCCCCCCCCCCCCCCCCCCCAAAAACCCCCCCCGCACCCCCTTCCCCACTTTTACCCGCCCCCGGGCCCACCCCCACACAAGGCCCAAAACCCCG
>CALFMQ010000055.1 GCA_937879825.1 uncultured Phycisphaerales bacterium | reverse complement strand
GAAATCTCGGCCCTTGGCGTCCGGGTCGCAGACGCCGTTGTTGTCGAGATCGAGGCCCGCATGAACGCCCGTATTGGAGGCGCGCATGAAGGCGCGGTAGGCGATTGGTTTGTGATCGCCTTGCGCTACGGCGAGGTAGTTGTCGGCGAAGCGCTGGCCGTTGAGGCAGTGCTCGTCCTGATCGATCTCGTTGAGCAGGATGACATCGGGGCGGATGTCGAGGATGGCTTTGGCGATGCGTTTGAGACGGTCGTCGTCGCCTGAAGCGATCTCGGCGGTTCTGGCGTCGTGGATGTTGAAGGTGGCGACACGGAGGCGTTGCTCGGACTGGCGGGCGCACGCGGTCGGCGCGAGCGCCAACGCGGCGGCGATTGCGGCGGTTCCCAGAAAGAGTCTGCGGGCCATCGGCGTGCCTCCATTTTGTGGCGGGGCGGGCTTCCGGGTTGAGCATATCGGGCGTGTGTTTGTTCGGCGTGCGGGGGGGGAATAAAGTTTCTGCAACCGTGACCCGGTAGCTCAGTTGGATAGAGCAGCGGACTTCTAATCCGCAGGTCGGTGGTTCGAGTCCACCCCGGGTTGTTCCCCTCATCCGTCCATCTCCCCCCCACCCTCATACTCCCGCCACTATTCCATCACCGGTGCACCCCATCGACACGAATGCTCACCTGTTTCGGAGACGCTTGTTGTGAAAAATACGACGTATCTGGCGCTGGCGTTGGCGGCGGCCTCTTTGGGCGCGTGCGATCGGAAGAAGGATGCCGCACCGGCTGGTGCCGACGCTCCGCCTGCGATCGAGGAACCCGCCGGAGAGACGAGCGAGCAGATCACCAAGCGATTGCTTGAGGCGTCGTTCATGCAGCCGAGCGGCATCGAGGTGGTCTCGGGGATGCCGCCGATCAGTCTGGACCCGGACCTGGTGGATCTGGGCGACATGATGCCGAACACCAAGAAGTCGGGCTCGCTGGTCATGAAGAATGTGGGCGACAAGCCGCTGCGGATACTGGCGCTGCGATCGACCTGTGCGTGCACGGTGCCGGGGATTCAGAGCGACACGATTCAACCGGGCGAGTCGATCACGATCGAGCTTGAGTTGGATGCAAACTCGGCGACGGGTGCGAACCTCCGGTACATCATGGCGCTGATCGAGGGGTACACGCAGCCGGTGCAGTTGATCGTGCAGGCGGATGTGAACTACGGGGTCCGAACGAGTGTGACCTACGACCCGCCGGACCAGTCGCGAACGGCGGATATCGAGCTGCGGTCGACGGACGAGAGCGTGCCGTTCACGGTGATTTCGGCGGGCGGCATGGCGCCGAAGTTCCTTGATGGGTTTGATCCGGCGAAGGATGAGCCGCGCACGCACTACACGATTCGCCAGGATTTCTCGATGTATTCGGCCGAGCAGCTGCCGAGGTGGTTCATCATCGAGACGGATCACCCGACGGCGGCGGTGATCGATGTGCCGGTGCCGAACTACGAGTTGAACCCGGAGCGGTTGCGCCACCGGTTCAATCTTTCGGAGTCGCGTCTTGTGCTCGGGCGGATCGAGGCGGGCGAGAGTGTGCGGCGAACGGTGCGCGTGCTCGGCGGGGACCTGCCCAAGGCCGAGGAGTTCACCTTTCTCGTGACCCACGCTCTTGAGGATCTTTGCGGCGTGAGCGTTTCCTCGTCGGACAACGAGGAGGACGGGACCTTGAGTCTGGTGATCGAGGTGACGCCCAAGCCGGAGACGCGGGGTGTGCTGTTCGACAGGGTGTCAATCAGTTGGGGCGGGGACACGCGGGAGATCGACATCATCGGGCGGGTTGTCGCGCCGGAGTGACGCGGCTTACCCGCGCCCGGCGAGGCGGCGGGTGGTCATATCGAAGGTGCGCACGAGGGCCGAGCGCAGTGCGCCGACGATGGCGAAATAGGTCGCGAATGTGACGACGACGCCGATCGCCAGCGCGACACGGGCGTTGATGAGCGGCATGGCGGCCCCGGCATCGACGGTGCTCTCCATCGCGATGGCGGGGTTGAGCACGGCGTGGGTGAGCGTGACGGGCGTCATGGGCGCGAGGATGGGTCCGACCGCGGTGAGCCCGGAAGCGGCCTGCCAGGCGCAGAGCCCGACGACGCCCGCGACGGCGCCGATGACGCCGACCGAGCCGATCACGGAGCCGATGGTGCCCTTGCTCTTGAGCGACCATTGCAGCCCGACCATGACGACGAACGCGAGGAAGGGAATCATGGCCAGCGGCGCGAGCAGCGCCGCCTCGGGGAGCACGAGCGGCCCGTTGACGACGGGCGCGCCGGCGGTGTTTGCGAGGCGCGCGGCGACTGTTGTGCCGGTCATGAGGGTGTATGCCGCGCCGATGGCGAGCGTGAGGAGCGGGACGGCGAGCATCGGCAGGAGGTAGGTGACGAGGCCGCGGAGTTTGCCGTTGAGGTAGTCCTTGGGCGTGATGGGCGTCGTGAGGATAATGTCGAGCGTGCCGTCCTCGCGTTCGCGTGAGATCGCGGTGGCGGAGACATTGATCGCGACGAGGACGATGACGATGACTTCGGTCCAGATGGTGGCGGCGAGGACGAATCGCAGATCGCTTGAAGCCATGCCGCCGTTGTGGAAATAGATGATCGTGGCGATGCCCCAGAGGACGCCTAGCGCGACGAAAGCCCATCGCGCGATGATCTTCGGGAGGGTGGCCTGTCTGGCGGATGCTTCGCGCCACGCGATGGGGTTCTTGGAGACGGTCTTGGCGGGGCGCGTGGTCTGCGTGGAGCCCTGGCGTTTGAGGAGGCGTTTGTGGAGCGGGACGCCGCCCTTGGTGCCGACATTGCGAACGGTGATGGAACTTGCGGCGATGAGCGCGACCGAGAGGCCGCCCGAGATGAGGCACCACGCGAGGACAGGGTTTCCGAACCAGAGCCGCTTGATCGACGAGAGCGTCTCGAGTTCAAGGCCTTGGGGGCGCGGGTAGCCGGTGGGGTTGAGCAGTGCCGTGAGCGCGAGGAAGGGGTTGAGGGGCGTCATGACGGTGACGCCGCCCGCGGCACCGCGGAGACCGAGGTCGATGGCCCATGTGACGCCCAGGTAGGTGACGACGGAGATGTAGAACGCGAAGACGGCGCGTTTGCCGGCGAGGCGCGAGACGGAGAGCGCGACGGCGATGGCGCCGACGAGGAGGGCCGCGCACGCCGCGATGGCGTAGCTGAGGAGGACGCTTCGACCCGGCACGCCGCCGAAGTATTGGGTGAGCGCGACGAGCGGGAGCGACGCTGCGAGCAGCGCGAGCACGAAGAAGAGGCGCCCGAAGATGTTTCCCAACACCATCTGGATTGCGGAGAGGGGCGTTGTGAGCAGGATGTCCCACGTGCGCGGGTTGGACTCCTGCGCGATCGCGCCGGCCATGAAGACGGGCGTGAGCAGGCAGATGAGCCCGATCTGGAGGTACGAGAGCATCGCGAATGCGGATGAACCCTGGACGGCGAGCGCGCTGATCTCGAGGTCCGATGAACTGCCCTGGAGCAGCACGATGAGGAACACGATGATGAGGGCCGCGAGATACCCCGAGCGGATGTACATGTGGCGGAGTCGGCGGGAGCCGCCCTGCACGATGCGCACGACGATGGGGTTGGTCGGCAGGAGGTCCAGGAGCCATCTGAGTGCTGCGGGCATCGCGGGCATGGTAGGCGTGACCCGACTCGATCACGAACGGACGAGAACCTAACTTATTGCTAACATTCATGCCACTGGATGCGGGGGAGCGCCGCGATCTCTCGGGTGTTAGAATGCGGCCTCAACTTGGTTTCTTTTCTTTCCACGGTGCGACAGACCCGCGCAAGCGATGAGTCGGCCCACACCGTTTCTCTCGCCGACCTGCTTCGGGTTGAGGCAGGCGTCGGCGGACGGCGAGCACTCGCCGGACATAGATTGACTTGCGATCCAATGCTCGGTGCGACGCGGCACGCGACGCGCCCTTTGCGGAGCATTCTGAATGATGTTTCCTGGACTCTTGGAGCACTTGAACATTCGACGCGGGCGCGCGCCCGAGAAGGATGTCGTGCACCGGAATGGAGCGCGGATCGCCTGATCAATCTGCCGCCGATTTGTTCGTCGCGGCGGTATCGGGGCGGGGTGTGGGTTCTCTTGACGCGGTCGTCGCTCGCACCGACACCGAAGGGCGTTATTGCCCGCATGCGACAGGAACCCGCCCATGATCTGGACGGCGAACATTCTCGGGGTTGTTGAGAACGCGACCATTCTGTGGGGGGCGATCGGGCTCGTGCTCGGCGCCGTCGGCGGTGTGCTGGGCGTGCGCATCCTCGGCGGTCAGACGATTTCCAAGGCGAAGGCGTCGGCCGAGCAGTCGTTGAGACTCGCGGAGGCCGAGGCCCGGACTATCACCCAACAGGCGGAGGTCGAGGCGCAGAAGCGGACGCTCGAGGAGCGGGAGCGATTCGAGAAGGAGATCCAGGCCGAGCGCGAGGCCCTGCGGGAGCAGGAGCGGCGGATCTCGAAGCGCGAGGATCAGCACGAGCGGAAGTCGGAGGCCCTGATTCTCAAGGAGGAGCAACTGGCCAAGACCGCCGAGACGCTTCAGGCGCGCGAGCGGCGGGCGGGCGAGCGCGAGAAGGAGGTCGACGACCTCATCGAGAGGCAGAAGATCGAGCTGACGCGCGTGGCGGACCTGACGATGGACGAGGCGCGATCGAGATTGCTGTCCATGATCGAGGAGGATGTGAAGGAGGACGCCTCGCACATCGTCCGGCGTTACACGGAGGACGCGCAGAACGAGGGCAAGGAGAAGGCGCGGGAGATTGTTCTCGGCGCCGTGCAGCGGTACGCCGCGGAGTATGTGTCGGAGTCGACCGTCCGGACGATTCCTATTCCTTCTGACGATGTAAAGGGGCGGATCATCGGGCGTGAGGGTCGG
>CALFMQ010000054.1 GCA_937879825.1 uncultured Phycisphaerales bacterium | reverse complement strand
AATGCGATGGTGCAATACAAGTACGGCATCCGCGACGTCGTCGAGACCGACCCGACCGTTCCGATGATCACGCGCGATATCCCCCCGTTTGAGCCGGGCTTCACGCCCAGTTCGGGCCAGCAGGCCCCGGTGAAGGTGCCCGCGGGTCGCCAGAACCCCAATGCCTCGCCGCGCAATGCGATCGAGGTCGCCAAGATGCTCCGGAACGCTGAGAGGGCCGCGGGCGGCGACTCGATGGTGGGTGTCAATCACCGTCGCCCCGATGTGGGTGACGGCCCCGTGCGTCGCCCGCCGCTGACCGGTGGCGGCGACAACGGCGGCGGCGCCACGCCCTTCGATCCGTTCCGTCCGCTCCCCGGTACGCCTCCCGGCCTTGGGCCATTCCCCGGCGGCAACGGTCCCGGCACCGGCCCGATGGACGTCGAAGTGATGCAGAACCGTCTGTGGGTCGGACGCCTCGGTTGGGACCGCGCGATGCTCGGCCAGATCGAGGTCGAGGACCCGAACAATCCGGACGCCGATCCGACGCAGCAGGGTTGGATCGACTACGTCATCGGCCCGGTGTTCTCGCAGGAGACCGTGCACCTGACGCTCAACTGGAACCGGACGGCGCGGTTGGCCGAGGAGCCGGACTTCTCGGATCCGCTCAATCAGACCCTCCCGGCCCTCCGTGAACTGGAACTCGAGGACCTGAACCTGATCGTCTACCTCGCTCTCGACGATACGGGCGCGTTGAACGCCGATCCGGACGCGACATCATCGCTCGGTTTCTCGTCGTCGCGCCTGAACAACTCGGAGCAGGTGAATGTGCAGCTCAACCCCTCGGGCGGCGGCGACTTCCAGGGCTTCCTCGTCGTCCGCGTGTTCTATGGCGGCACCGAGTACGACCTGTTTGACAACCTCCCCGACGCGGAGATCGAGTACGCGCTGACCTGGAACGTCGACTACGGAGCGTTCGAGATTCCCGTCGATGAGCTGACGGACGTGAACGATCTGAACCTCGTCGTCTCGAAGTTTGGATCGCACTGGGGCGACGCCGAATACGATGTCGCCGCGGACTTCAATCGCGACGGACGCGCCGACATCCTCATGCGCAACACCACAGACGGCGCCGCCTCGATCTGGTTCATGAACGGCAACAATGTGAACCAGCTCTCCGGCATCGGCGCAGCGCCGCTGGAATGGAATATCGCGGCGGTCGGCGATTATAACGGCGACGGCCGCGACGAC
>CALFMQ010000053.1 GCA_937879825.1 uncultured Phycisphaerales bacterium | reverse complement strand
CTGACCCCTCCTGAGGGGCCGGGAAGGGCCTACTCTAGCGATGTGCCCCCCGCTCACACCCCCCATCCCCCCCGCCCCACCCACCCCCAATCCGCCCAGTTCCTGTTCCTCGGCACCGGGACCTCCGGGGGGATTCCCATCATCGCGTGCGGGTGCGACACCTGCACATCGGATGACCCGCGGGACAATCGCACGCGGTCGGGCGCAGCGGTGCGGTGGACGGACCCGATGGGCAAGGATCGGCTCGTGCTCATCGACACGACGCCCGATCTGCGCCAGCAGGCGCTGCGGCATCGCCTGAACCGATGCGACGCGATTCTCTACACGCACAACCATGTGGACCACACCTTCGGCTTGGATGAGGTGCGCCGGTTCAACTCGGTGATGAACGCGCCGATTGATATCTATGCGGATGCGCACACGATGGGGTTTCTGCGCAACACCTTCCGGCACATCTTCGATCGCAACGCGAACATCAACAACTCGTTCGTGGCATCGCTCATCCCGAACATGATCGTGCCGGAGCGGGCGATTGCGCTGTACGGGTTGCGGTTCACGCCGATTCCGTTGTTGCATGGCAAGCAGCCGGTGCTGGGCTTCCGCATCGAGAGCGATACGGGTGCTGATATGGGTGGGGCGTTCCCGATGGCGTATTGCACGGATGTGAGCGCGGTTCCGACGGACTCGTGGCGTTTGCTCGAGGGTTTGGGCACGCTCGTGCTGGACGGGCTGCGGTTTCGGCATCACCCGACGCATCTGACGATCGATCAGGCCGTTGGGATTGCCGAGCGGGTCGGTGCGCGTCAGACCTGGCTGACGCACATCGCGCACGAGGTGCGTCATTCTGTGGTAGATGACGAACTGCCGGCGGGGATCAATCTGGCGTACGACGGCCTGGCGCTGGGTTGACCCCGGAACACGCCCTATAGCCGCGCCAGTCGGCACGACCCCGACCTTGTTCTTTGGGTGAGTTTCAGCCGGGTTGGCGGGTGATCGATGCTTCGTGGGGTATTGCTACGCCTCTGCGAGGACCATTCGATGAACTTGATCAAGCAACTGTTGGGCGGCGTCATCGGCGGCGTGCTCGGCGCGCTCATCTGGGCGCTTGTCGTGCACTTCACAGGGTATGAGGTCGGATTCGTCGCGTGGTTTGTCGGTATCGCCACGGGCGTGGGTGTCGCGTCGATGTCTCCCCACCGTGATGCGGCGTCCGGCGTGCTCGCGGGCGTGCTGGCGCTGGTCGCGATCGGCGCGGGGAAGGTTTCGGTCAATCTTATTCAGTATCAGGAGTATCGCGGCGAGGCGACGAGCGAGGACGCGATGATCGCGATCCTTGCGGATGAGGTTTATGAGCAGCACGCCGAGGCGGGCGTTGATTACTCCGAGTGGTTCTATGACCTCGATGAGTCCGACGACATGACACCGGCCGATTGGTACCCGCCGGAGGTGTGGGGCGAGGCGCAGGACGAATGGATGGCGATGAGCGAGCCGGATCGCGACGCCATGCGCGCCGAGGTTGATGACGAGATGGCCAGGTTCATGACGGTGGCGCTGGTCGTCGGCACGCTGCTGAGTCTGGGCATCTTTGATTTCCTTTGGGTGTTCCTCGCGATCGGGTCGGCGTACAAGATCGCGTCGGACCCCGGGCGTGTGGCGCCTGACGAGCAGGTGTTCCATGAGTTCGGCGCGGACGATGCGGTCGCGGATGATGCGGCGCCGGCGGCGCAGGCGCCCGCGCCGACGCCGCAGCCCATCGATCCGGGCGCACCCACGCACCCGATGCTGCGGATGGGGATGCAACAATCGGAGGCGGCGGCCTCGCGCCCGCCGATGCGACGGTTGTCTGACCCCGCGCCGGAGTCGGATCAGGCCGAGGCGGCGTGACCGGAGGCGATGGTTGAGGCGAGCAGCGCGCCGAAACGGCGCTGTGAGGGGCCGCGTGCGATGAGATCGTTGCGGACCTCGATCTCGATGCCGGCGTAGGACTCGTCGGGGAAGCGCGTGCGCAGATAGGTGGTCAGGCCGTCGTCGATGCCCTTGTAGGGCTCGTTGAGTCGGACATCGAGGGATGGGTCGGCGCGGCGGATGGCGTCGCGCCACTTCTGGCAGACGCCTGACTCGAATGATCGCGCGGGGTCGAAGAGAAGTCCGATCTGGACCTCGCGGACTTCGTCGCCCAATACGGGCGTGAAGGAATGGATGCCCGCGTGGAGGACGCGGTACTCCCGCGCGATGAGGCGGGCGATGGCGCGCTCGATCATGGTGCGGTGCTTGGAGTAATGCGCATCCATGATGGCGCGGCGGTCCGGCTCGGGCAGGGTGCGCGTGAACTCCGAGAACAGCTGCGGGTGGTCTGGTGAGCGATTGACCTCGACGAGGAGGCGCGAGGTGAGGTGGACGATCGGCGTGGTGCGGAGGCGCGAGGCCAGTTCCCTGGCGACGCCGAGTGCGCCGATGTCGTACCCGCGATGGGTCCGGAGGACGGGCCCATGGCCTCGGAAGAGGTGCGCCCACGGCCTCGGCACGTCGTTGCCGGCGTGCTCGCAGGTCACCAGCACGGCGATCGGCTGATCGTCAGTCATTTTCAATCGGCGGCGAAGAGTTGGCCGTCGCGGAGGCAGTCGCACAGGTCGCGGTACACAGTGAACATGTGGTCGCGTGAGGGGGACTTGCCGAGGGCGGCGCGGAGGCGCGTCGAGAGGGTGCCTTTGTCGAGGATCACGGACAGCGCCGGCGCGAAGGGCGAGTCGGCCGGGAGGAGTTCGTCCCGGAGCGTGCGCCAGAGGTCGCCGGCGCTGATGCGCGGCGCATCGATGCCCCAGGCGCGGAGGTACGGCTCGTGGGTGATGATCGCGCGTTCGCCCTCGCGGATGACATCGAGGAGCGTCGCGTGCATCGGATCGGTCGGGATCGCGCGCTGCGCGGCGGTGCTGACCCAGCGCTCGGCGACCATCCATTTGAGTGCCGTGACGATCATCGCGACGATCGCGAGATCGGCCTGCGGGCATTCCTGATTATCGATGAGGCGGATCTCGATAGCGCCGCGGTCGAAGCGTGCGATGCAGCCGCGTGAGTTGGCCCACTCGTGGTGCAGAACGCCGTCGGGATCGAGGGGCGCGAGGTCTTTGTAGATCGTGCCGAGCAGGTCGTTTTCGTAGGCGGCGCGCGTGAAGACGGGTTCGGGGACGACCTTGCCCGCGACGGAGGGGACGCGGCGCGCGTTGAGGCGGTACACATCCAGGCGGTTGTCGGCGATGCCGGTGACCGAGCCGTCGTACGCGGGGGACGCGGCGCTGAGCGCTGGGATGATCGGGAGGACGAGGCGGATGGCGGCGTGTAGGCGTCCGAACTCGTCGTCATTCGCGAAGGGGAGGTTGATGTGCGTGCTCTGGAGGTTCGCCCAGCCGTGGCCCTGGCACGAGAAGACTCGGTCGAAGGTTTCGTAGACGGGGTTGTACTCGTGGGGCCAGAGTTTGAGTTCCCGGTGCGGGTCCATCCACGGATGCATCGCGCCGGGCATGAGGCGGGCGTTCATCTCTGCCAGCAGTTGATTGATTCGACCGACATGATCCTGGAACAGCGCGGGCAGGCGCTCGAGCGACTTGGCGGGCGTTTGCGTTTTGAGTTCGATCACATGGAGTGCGAGTTCGTTGGACCACGAGACCTCGCCGTCGTCGCCGTCGGGCTCGGCGTCGGAGGTGTACTCGCCGGTGACTTCCTTGATGAGTTCGTCGGCGATGGGCTTCACATCGAGTGAGTCGGCGTCGACGATCATGTACTCGAGTTCGACGCCGGTGCGCTGGAACAGGCCCAGGTCGTATCGGTAGTCGGTCTGGCTCATCGTCCGCGTTCCTCGAGTTGCATCATGATGTGGAGCATGATCTGTTCGTACAGCAGGTTGCCCAGGACCTTGTCTTCGATGCCGGCGTCGATGCTCGGGTTGTCGTTGACCTCGATGATCTTCGGTTTGCCGCCGAGGACTTTGAGGTCGACGCCGTAGAGCCCGTTGCCGATCAGGTTGGCGGCCTTGACAGCGGCGCTGACGACCTTCTGCGGCGCCTGGTGGACGGGGAGCGACTCGAACTTGCCGAAGCGGCTGGTCGATCCCTCGCGTTTGATGATCTGCCAGTGCTTGCGGGCCATGAAGTATTTGCAGGCGAAGAGCGCGCGTCCGCCCAGCACGCCGATACGCCAGTCGAAATCGGTCGGCACGAACTCTTGGGCGAGGAGCAGTTCGGAGGTCTCGAAGAGTTGTTCGAGCTGGGCCTTGAACGCTTCTTCGGTGTCGATCTTGACGACGCCCTGCGAGAAGGCGCTGTCGGGCTGCTTGATGACGCACGGGAAGCCGATGCGCTCGCCGACGAGGTTGGCGTTGTCCATCGAGAAAATGACGGTCGCGGGCGTCATCAGTTTGTGGCGCGAGAGGAGTTCGGCGAGGAAGACTTTGTTCGAGCAGCGCAGGATGGACTCGGGGTCGTCGATGACGACCATGCCCTCCGCGGCGGCGCGGCGCGCGAATCGGAAGGTGTGGTGGTTGACGCTCGTGGTTTCCCGGATGAAGAGCGCATCGAACTCGGCGAGGGAGCCGTAGTCCTCGCGTGTGATGAGCCACGGGCGCATGCCGACCGACTCGGCGGCGGCGACGAACCGCTTGAGCGCCTTGGGGTCCGAGGGGGGCATCTGGTCGTCGGGGTCGTGGAGGATGGCCAGGTCGTACTTGGCGCTCGACTTGTTCTTGCGCGAGCGGTGGCCGCGCTGGATGTGCTCCTCGGCCTTGCTCACGGCGAAGGCGTGGTGCTCGGGCGGGATTTCGTCGGCGCCGATGATGCGCACCGACTTGATGGACCACTCGGACCTGTCGTCGGAGGCGCCGTCGCGCTCGAACTGCACGCGCAGGAATGGGGCGGGGAACTGGTTGAAGATCGCCAGACCGAGACGGTCGTAGCGCGGCGTGACGTTGCTCCCGAAGTAGACGCTCAGCTCGAACTTGTCGGACTTGAGAGGCTTGAGGGCGTTCTGAATCAGGTCGTCCATCTCGTGCGCCGCGATGCGCACGACGGGCGAGAGCCGGAGGTCCTGGAGCGTGCCCACGGACGGGAGCGGGCGGTGCCCGCGGGCCTGGGCGAGGAGTGAGACGTAGTACCCGGCGGCCTGATAGCGGTAGGAGCGGCAGAGGTTGAAGACCTTGGCGCGCGACATGGCGGCGTACTTGGGGAGCGTCAGGTAGTCGCGCGATGACACGACCTCGACGCCGCGGATTTCAAGCGGCCAGTTCTTGGGGTTATCAACAACGATCAGTGCGCTCATCGACCGGTCTTCCGTTGCTCGTCGGGTTCGATCACGAGGAGATTGGCGTCGTATGTCAGGACGCCGAGCATGATCGCCGCGACGAGGCGGGACAGTGGGACTTCGTACATGGGCGCCGAGAACCCGGGGTTGTCCTTGAGCGGGTCGGCGACCGTGACTCTCCGATGCGCCGGATCGTACCCGCATAGGACGACGAAGTGGCCCGACGGCGTGCCGCGGATGTCGTCTTCGTCGTCGTTTGGGCCGAACTCACGCATGGCGCGGTAGAGGTAGGTCGAACTGAGCCCCGTGAGGACGGGGAGCCCCTTGCGGAGGAACCCGGTGATCATCTGCGAGGTGGCGTCGCGCATGCGGATGGAGCCGCCCGCGCGGAGGAACTCGATGTAGGCGTGCGTCGCGACGAGCATTTTGCGGTCGTCGCGTCCCTTGGCCTCTGCCTGGGCGAGGAGTCTGGAAGCGAGTCTTTCGTTGTCGACCGGGGCGGAGTCCGACGCTGGGAACCAGGTCGGGTCGAACATCTGGATGTTGAAAGTGAAGAGGGTTGCCTTGTAGCCGCGGCCGAGCGCGTGGCGCCCGAGCATGACGGCGAGCGTCCCGCCATGGTCGAGCGCGGGGACCTCGTGGATGACCTGATCGAGGTCGATCGCGTCGCCGAAGTAGCGGTAGACCGCGTGCAGGCAGGTCGGGCCGCAGGTGACATCGTTGGGCTGGGCGAGGATATCGAGTTGCAGGCGTGTGAGATCGGGCACGTGCAAGGCAGCCGAGGTGGTGCGTGTTGCCCGACGGCCGGACATCGGGCGGGATTGTACCCGCGCCGGGGCAGTAGACTCACCGACATGCCCGAGACATCGACACCCCGGCACGCTGACCGCCTGATCGATCGGGGGCCGTGTCCGATCTGCGGTTCGGATGACAAGCGTGTGCATGTGGCGTTCGCCGACATCCCGGTGATGAAGTGCGGCTCGTGCGGGTTTATCCACTCGGGGCGCGTGCTGCCGGATGATGCGCTGGCGGAGTACTACAAGCGGTCGTTCGGGAGCCGGCGCCACATGGAGGGGCAGATCGTCAACGCGACGGTGAACATCCTGGCGCTGCCCAAGGTGATCGATATGAGCCGGGTGAAGACCTTTCTGGATGTCGGAACGGGGTATGGGTTCCTGCTGCCCAAACTGCGCGACCGGTACGGCGTGTCGTGCACGGGGATGGAGATCTCGGCGCAGGAAGCGGAGTACGCGCGGAACACGCTCCGGCTGAATGTCGTGTCGCGGATGATCCAGGAGTCGGGTTTGCCCGAGGGGGCGTTCGACGTGGCGGCGTGTTTCGAGGTGATCGAGCACATCGCCGATCCGGTGCCGTTTGTTCGGCACATGGCGCGGCATGTGAAGCCGGGCGGGCATGTCCTGCTGATGACCGACAACTTCGAGTCGGCGGTCGTGAAGCGGTCCGGGCCGAGGTTCACCAAGTGGATCCCCCACTCGCATGTGTCGGACTTCGCGCCGGCGACGATCGAGCGGTGCATCCGTGAGGCGGGCGGGCTGGAGGTGACGGGCTGGTGCTCGTTCACGCCCTGGGAGCTGATCGCCCA
>CALFMQ010000052.1 GCA_937879825.1 uncultured Phycisphaerales bacterium | reverse complement strand
ACTCCCTGCTCGGCCTTGCGCAGCCGCTCCTCGAGCATCGCCAGCTTCGGCGCAAACTTCCGCCGCGTGTCCTCGACCGCCTGATCGCGACGCTCACGCGAGACGATCTGCATCCGCAGCACGAACTCCCGCTCACTCTCGCCCGCCTGGGAGTGCTCATCGAGCGCCTCACATCGCCACACGGTCAGACGCTCGTCCTGATAGACCGCGCTCTTGAAGTCCCGCTCCCAATCCTTGTACGGCGTCTTGAGCGTCGCGTCCCGTGGCACATCGCCGAATGCGGCTCCTTTCTCGCCCGATCGATCAAGATCCTCCGCGCGAAACGCCGACGCCTGCGCGCGCTCCCAATCAACCGTCACGGGCCCCTCGTGCATCATCGCCAGCCGGATGAACTGGCGCTCCTCGTCAAGTCCGAGTTTCGTATCCGTGAATCGCGCCGACGCCGACGCCAGAATCCCCGCGTCGTAACGGAGCGACTCGCCCTCACCCCCCCGCTCACGCACCGGGATGTAATACGGAGTGAGCCAGTCGGGGAGAATGGGCGCCGACGCAGCCGCCGATGTCGCCGGGGTCGGTGCCCGGACCGGCTCCGGGGGCGCGATCGCACGCTCGTCCGGCGGCTTGTTCGTCTTCATCACGTCCTGCGCCTTTCGCGCCGCCATGAGCGATCGGATCTGCTCGCGCGTCAGAGGACCACGCAGATAACTCATCACCCAGCGCGTATGCATCACGGTCGGTGCGGCCTCGTGCACATTGTGCAGCAGGAACACGCGGCTCGAGAGCCGCGAGAGCGTCCGGTCCATCTCGGCGCGCGAGAACGAGCCCGTCGCGGCGCCCTCCAGCCCGTCCAGCACACGCTCCTTATCGCGCTCGGTCTGCAACCGCCCGATGAACCACGTCCCCGCGTTCGATAGTCCCTTGTAGTCCAGGTCCACCGGGTTCTGCGTCGCCAGCACGACGCCCACGCCGAACGCACGCGCCTGTTTCATCAGTGTCAGCAGCGGCCCCTTGCTCGGCACGTTCGATACCGGCGGGCAGTACCCCGCGATCTCATCCATGTAGATCAGCGCCCGCAGACTTGTTGTGCCGGGCTGCGAGCGCACCCACCCCACCACGCGGTTGAGCAGCGTGCTCACGAAGAACATGCGCTCGGCGTCCGAGAGGTGGGAGATCGACAGGATGCTCACGCGCGGCTTGCCCTCCCGCGTGTACATCAGGTTCTGGATGTCCAGCGGCTCGCCCTCGGTCCACGAAGAAAAACTCGGCGACGCCACAACGCCATTGAGTTTCATCGCAAGCGCAAAGCGGTCCTTCGACGGGAAGAACGTATCGATATCCATCACGCCCACGCGCTGCACCGGCGGCGTCTGCACTCGCGCGATGAGCGTCGCCAGATCTACGCTCTCGCCCCTGGCCCAGGCGTCACCAAGAATCGTCGAGATCAGGATGTGCTCGCGGCTCTGCACCGGGTCCGCAGCGATCCCCACCAGGCCGAGCACACTCGTCGCCGTGCTCGAAACGCGCTCGCGAAACAGGTCCGCATCTCCAACGATCTCCGGCTCGGGCGCATCAAAGGAACGCAGAATCGACAGCCCGAGCCCCGCGCTGGAGCCGGGCGTATACACCGCGAAATCCGCCGACTCCTTCAAGCGCCCGATGCGCTCGCCGTCCTGCCCCCATTCACCCAACCCCCGCCTCCATAACTCCGCCTGCTTCTGCGCGAACTCATGCACCGACACGCCCTTCTTGCGCGCATCGTCCGCGTTCACCCACGGCTCGAAGTCCTCCGCCCGCAACTCCGGAAATGTCAGCAGCAGATTCGACAGGTCGCCCTTGGGGTCGATGACCAGCGCCGGGATGCCGTCCAGCGCCGCCTCCTCGAGCAGCCCGATGCACAGGCCCGTCTTGCCGGACCCGGTCATCCCCACACACAGCGCGTGCGTCGTCAGGTCCTTCGAGTCGTAGTGCACCATTTCGTCGGTGACGGCGCCAGAGTCGAGGTCGAATCGCTTGCCGAGGTAGAACCGCCCGAGCCGCTCGTAGTCCTGTGTATCCATGACCCAAACAGAGTAGCGACCGGGGCCGCAACTTCGACTCCGCTATCCTCACGGCTATGGGCAATGCAAAGAAGAAGTCGGGTGCCGCAGCGACCGTCCTCACCATCATCGTCGCGATCGTGCTGGTCGTTCTGCAGCAGAAGCAGCACATCACCAACAACGCCCAATCGCCGCCCTCCGGCGGATCGGGTGCTTCCGCCCCCGCCGGTGCCCCAACCGCGGGTAGCGCCACGGGCGCGCGCGCCGTGATCCAGGCGTATGAGGCCGAACAATCGGATGTCCTGGTCGAGTTCGATGCCGTCGTCACCAAACTCCTCTCCGACGACAAGGAAGGCGATGCACACCAGCGGTTCATCGTCCGCCTCCCCGCCGAAGCCGGGTTCGACCGCACGCTCCTCATCTCGCACAACATCGATCTCGCCCCACGCGTGCCCGTCCGCGAGGGCGACTCCGTCCGCATCAGGGGCGAGTACGAGTGGTCACAGCAGGGCGGCGTCATCCACTGGACCCACCACAACCCCAACCGAAACCCCCGCCACCCCGGCGGATGGATCGAGCACAACGGCAACCGTTACGAGTGACCCACCCCAAAGCCACGATACCGGCGCTGCAACTCCCCGCCTCGGCCCGCCAATAATCCCGTGTCACACGCCGCGCGGCAGCGTCACGAGTTCCCCGACGCGCCCCGCCACCACAGGAGATCGCCACCATGCGCCCACGCGCTCGTCTCGTTTGCCTCACCGTCGGCCTGACTTCGCTCGCGCTCCTCAGCGCATGCCGATCCAATCCGCCGCGCGTCGAGAACCGTGGCGCAACCACGACGGCGCCCCTCGACAAGCGACTCCCCTCCGAACGCGGCCTCGCCTCCAAGGACCTCGTCACCGCGACCGATGAGATGATCGAGTCCATCGCCAATCATCCCGAGTTCATCAACGCGCCATACCGCCTGCAAATTGTCATGGACCAGGTGGTCAACCGCACCACGATGCCGGCACGCGACTTCGATATCTACCTCGCCAGAATCCGGGCGCGCCTCAATGAGTCCGGAGCACGCTACAACCTGGGCTTCGTCCTGCCCAAGGCCGACATCGAGCACCTGCGACGCAAGGAGGGCCTCGATCCCGCCGGGTCCTCCGACTTCGCCTCCAAGGCGGACTACGTCCTCCGCGGCGTGTTCTACGACGCGCCCTCCGGTGGCACGAACACCTACCTCCTCACGTTCCAGATCGTCGATCTGCACGATGCCCAGATCACGTGGGAGGGTTCGTACGAGGTGAAGTTTGCGGGGTAAGTCGATCAGCGCGCTCGGCGGCATCGCCATCCTCTTCGTCGCCGGTTGTTCGTCGCCGCGTGTGAACACAACGATGCTCGCATGGTCCGACATCGCGCGCATGACGGACCTGATGGCCGAGGAACTCTCCCGCAGCCCCCAGATCGCCCATCGCGACGCCTCATCACCGCGCTGGGTGTGGTCGATGGACCGCGTGCGCAATCTCTCCGAGCACCCGATGTCCGACGCCGAAAAATGGGGCGCGATGGCGCGCTTCCGCACCCTCCTTACCGAGAGCCGGTTCGGGCGAGAGCGGCACATCGCCTTCATCCTCCCGCCGAGCGAGTGGCAGCGGTACGCCTCGGATATGTTCGACCCCGACGCAGCGCGCCTCGCGCCGACGCACGCACTCCGCGCCGAGTTCCGCTCCGATACCGCATCCTCGGTCCGCGCGCGGTCCGACGCCTATCTCTGCGCCTTCCAACTCATCGACCTCGCCGACGGCGAGATCCTCTGGGAGTCGGCCTACGAAACGAAGTTCTCCGTCACTCGCTCGGACCTAGATTGACTTCCCATGCGCCCCGGACGTCTCATCACGACTCTCATCCTCACAGCGTGCATGGCGACTGCCACGGGATGCATCACGACGCGTGATCACTCCGCGTCCGCATCACGGCTCTTCGCCGAATACCGCTTCCCACGCACGCGCGAAGCGCTGCGAGAGAGCGCGTACCGACAGCCGCTCCACGAGAACTCCCTGCTCGCGCTCTCGCAACTCGGCATGGCCGCACTCGCCGACGGCGACATCGACGAGGCCTCGCGGACGCTGCGCGAGTCGTACGAACTCATCGAGTCGGCGCAGATCAACGATCCCGCCCGCGTCGCCGCCTCGGCCCTGCTCTCGGACAAGAACCGCGTCTGGAAGGGCGAACCTGGCGAGCAGGCGATGACGATGTACGCGTTCGGCGTGGCCTCGGCGCTCGCCGGCAACTGGGAGGACGCGCGAGTCGGCGCCCGCGCCGCCACGCGCCGCCTCCGCGACTACGCCGACGCGGAGCCCGACGCCGGGTACGACACCGAGTTCTCCGCCGCGTACCTCCTCGAAGCGGTCGCCGACGCCGTCATCCGCAAGGAAAGCACCGCCGGCGATCTGGCGGTCGCCGCCGACCCGCGCGCCGCCGCCGTCACCAGCGCGATCGCCAGCGAGTCGTTCAACACGATCGTCATCGTGGACGCGGGGCTCGGCCCGCGCAAGGACGCGTACGGCTCGAATCTCCAGGAAACCGGATGGCGCGCCCGCCAACCCGCCCCCGACGCACCGCTCGTCATGTGGTTCGACGGCCAGCCAGTCGGCGCCTCGGGCCCGGCGCTCGATGTCAATGCGCTGGTCGCCAACCATCGCAACGACCCCCTCGCCGAGGAGCGCCGCGCACGCGCTGCGCTGGGCGACGCCGCGGTCGTCGGCGGCGCTGTCGTCATCGGCTCACGCCAGGACTCGAGCACCAACGCCCTCGTCGGGCTGGGTGTGATCGCCGCAGGCCTGCTCGCCAAAGCGGGCGCCGAGGCGGACACCCGCTTCAACGCGCTGCTCCCGGCGTCATCATCAATCGCTGTGCTCTCGTTGCCCCCCTACCGTGCGCCGCTCGTGGTGGAACTCGCCGGCTTCCCGGGATCTCGTGTCGTCTTGCCGGACTTCACGCCCGGCACGCCCGACAATCCCTCGGTCGTCTTTCTCCGG
>CALFMQ010000051.1 GCA_937879825.1 uncultured Phycisphaerales bacterium | reverse complement strand
AGATCATGGCGCTGCGCAGCGCCCGCAACGCGGGCATCGAGGTGCCCGTCGAGACCATCGACCGCGCCGTCGAGTATGTCCGCCTGTGCCAGAACGACGACGGCGGATTCCGGTATCAGTCCATGCGCGGGCAGAGCGCCTTCCCCCGTAGCGCCGCCGGGGTCGCGAGCCTCTTCTACGCAGGCGTCTACGAGGACGAAGCCATCGACCGCGGCGTGCGCTACCTCAAATCGCAGCGCAATGAGGGCGGGCGTGCGATCTCAGCGCATTACTTCTACGGCCACTACTACGCGGCCCAGGCGATGTACCTCGCCGGAGGCGATGAATGGGGGCAATGGTGGCCCTCCGTCCGCGACGAGATGATCGAACGACAGCGCGATGAGGGGAGTTGGGACGATCCTAACGCCGGCCAGGAATATGGGACCGCCATGGCGCTCATCGTGCTGCAAATGCCCAAGCGTTATTTGCCGATTTTCCAGAAGTGAGACACACCCTCCCGCTGGCTCTGGTCTGTGGTCTGGCGACAACCGTCGCCGCGCAGGACGGTGCGCCCGCACCCGCCGAGCGGGGCGGTGAGTCCGCGATGATGATCGATGACGGGCTCATCGGCGTCTCCGGATCGATCATCTCCATCTCGGACCGGGGTGTCGTGCTGATCGATGAAGCCGGGCGGCGCGTCTCGCGCGCCCTGAGCGACCTCACGGCGCTGCTCATCACCCGTGCGCCCGTCCGCGCCGCCGACGGCATCGGCGCCGCACCGCCGCCGGACTCCGACGACACCTCCGGCGTCGAGCGCATCCTCCGCCGTCTCCGCGCCACACCCGCGGGCGTGCTCGAGACCGTCGACGGCCAGCGATTCCCCGGGGCGTTCTCGACCACCGCCGGCCAGGACGACGCGATCGTCTGGACCCACCCGACCTTCGGCACGCTCATATTCCCCCTCGATGATGTCGCCGCCGCCTTCCGCGATATGGAAGAAGCCCGGCGCATGCCCGAGGCGTCGGCCGCGCCGCTCGACGACGTCCTCGTGCTCACCAACGGCGACCGCCTCCGCGGCTTCGTCGTCGGGCTCGGCGATCCTGTCGAGATCGAGGTGGACGGCCAAGTGCTCACCATCGAGCCCGCTCGCGTGTCGGCAGCCATTCTCTCCAACCCACGCCGGTCCCGCGCGGGCGACATGGTCTGGCTCGAAGACGGCACCGTCGCGCTCATCGACCGCTTCGCGCTCACCGAGGCGGGCGTCGTCACCGTCGCGCTGCCCGATGGCCATTCGGGCGAGTACGAGTCCTCTTCGCTCCGCGCTCTGGCGCTCGGCGTCGAGCGCCTGGTGCCGCTGTCGATGCTGGTGCCCATCGAGCAGTCGCCCGTCGGCGGGCGGCGCACCGCCGAGCCCATCCAACACGTGCCGAATATCGAGGACACCCTCACATCCGGCGCGCCCGCGCTGGGCGCGATGGATGTCCGCATGCCAGGCCCCATGAAGATTGTCTATGACCTGCCCCCGGGCGCACGCCGATTGGCGATGAGCGCGATGCTGGGCGACGACGCGGGGCAGTGGGGGGATTGCGAACTGGTGATCTCGATCGACGGGCGCGAACTCACCCGCGCACACCTGTGGAAGGACGAGCCCGTCCACGCGATCAATATCGACGCATCGGGCAAGCGCCTCACGATTGCGCTCGAGCCCGGACGCTTCGGGCCCATCCGTGATAGCGCGCTGCTCGCCCGCCCGATCATCCTCGTAGATCGCGCCACGCCGCGCGACTAGTGGATGATGCTCTCGAGCTCGATGTACACGATCAGGTCCGTGTTGGGCGGGATCTTGTCGGCATATCCCTTGAATCCATACCCTGCGCGAGGCGGCAGGGTCGCCTTGCGCACACCGCCCATCCGCATCCCGATCACCGCCTTGTTCATGCCCGGGATGATCGCCTCGGTGCCGACCTGCCAGATGTGCGGATCGCCCTTGCCGGCGCTCCGGGTATTCACAACCACATCACCATTCGGCAGACGAACGACGTAGTGCGCCCGGATCATGGACCCCTCCTTCACCGGAGGCCCCGTGCCGACGACCTGATCCTCGTACTTGATGCTCTTGTCCGGCGACAACTCGATCGCGCGATCCGAGCACGCCGACATCGCCAGCGCGCCCGTCAAGAGGACCAAAGCTCGGACGAATCCCGTCGCCATACCCGAATAATCGGACCATCGGGCCCCCGACTTCACGCCCCGCGAGGTCACGGCGACCAGATGACGATCATCCGACCCGTGGACATGTCGCGCACCCGCGCCACACGTCGGCACGCCCCCATCCCCACCTCATCCTCCGGGGGCGACATGGGCTCCAGCCCCGCCTTGATCGCGTCCCGATAACGGCGGTCCACGGAGTCAACACGCACCACAACCAGCCCGTCCACCATCTCGATGCCGCCCTCGCGCGGGCTCAGCACCGCGCGCACGCGCTCGCTCAGCGGGCTCACTCGTGGACCCCGAGTCCGGTGAGACGCCGGCGGAGCATCGAGAGCGTGTCGCCCGTCACCGCTTCCGCACTCTGATGCGCATCGATCACCGCGTAATGACCCGGGTCGCGCGCCGCCTGATCCAGGTACCCCTGGCGGACCCGCGCATGGAACGCAGCGCCCTTCTGCTCCATCCGATCCAGCGTGGGATTCAGACGAGTCGCCGCCGTCCGCCCGTCCACATCAAAGATCACCGTCAGATCGGGCCACGTCCCGCCTCCGGCGCGATCGCCGCACGCGGCACTCGCCACCGCGTCGATCTCGTGCATCGGCAGTCCCCCCGCCGCGCCCTGATAGGCGTAGGTGCTCGAGACGAACCGGTCCGCCAGCACCAGCGCGCCGCCACGCAACGCCGGGCGGATGATCTGCTCCACCAGCTGCGCCCGGCTCGCCATATACAGCATCATCTCGCAGCGCAACGCCATCTCGTCGTGAATCGGGTCCAGCAGGATCTCGCGGATACGCTCGCCCACCGCCGTGCCCCCCGGCTCGCGCACCTCGCGCACCTCCAACCCCGCCGACCGCGCCATGCCCGCAATCGTCCGGAACTGCGTGGACTTGCCCGAGCCGTCGGGCCCGTCAAAGACGATAAACCGCCCGCTCAGGGCGCTCATCCAACGACAGTCGTGCTGCGGCGGGGGGTTCACGCCGAGATTGTAGAGAACGGCTCACCCGCCAGCGTCGCCGTGGAAAACTCCCCGATCACAGATCGCGCAGAATCTCGCGGATTCGGTCCTGGATCGCGCGGAAGGCGTCGATCGACACGCCCTCCAGCAAAAAGATGTTCCGCACATAGTCATGCTTGTTGTACAAGCGCGACACCTGCCCGATCGTCCGGTTCAGCTTCTCGAGTCGCTCCCGATACTGGCGCAGGTCTTTCGAGTCCTTGAGCGTGTCCAGCACCTCGACATAGCTCTCCAGCGCCGCCACAACGGTATTGATGTTCCGCTCCTGGCTGGCGTAGTACGACGCCGCGTACCGCTCGCCGTCGAACGCCGCCGCCTCATTGTGTTCCACGCCGATCAGCGCCGCGACATCGTGCGCCGAGTCCGCGCTCCCGTTCACCGCGCCCGTGCCCGTCGCCGTCAGGTGCGTGAGCGAGAGAATCTCCCGCTTGTTGTCGAGGGTCTGCCATTCCGCCCCTTCGCTCTTCGAGGGCTTGTCGGGGGAGAGCGTCCACGGCTCGGTGGACTTCTCCGCGTACACCTCCGTCTCGGGCAGGATCATCGCGTCGATCAGCAGCCCCGGACGCCCGACCTCCTCCGCACGCCCGCGCCACTTGGCCGCGAACGCGCTGTTGAACTTCGCGTCAACCTTGTAGTTCCCCACCGATCCCGAGAACGCCACCGCAGCCCCGATGCTCGCGCGCTTGCCGATGTACAGATGCTTCCCGCTCATGCAAAGCAGCGCCGCGGCACTGAACGCCTCATTATCCACATAGAACGCGATCGTGATCTTGTCCTCGTACCGATCGAGCACGTCCCGGATAGCGTCCAGCTCCGCCACCAGCCCGCCCGGCGAGTCCACATGGATGATCGCCGCCTCCGCACCGCAGCGCACCGCGCGGTTGAGCGTGTCGTCAAAGTAATCCGCCGTCAGCTCCACACCCACGCCCCCGTGCGCCGGGATCACCACATACCCGCCCGTCCGCTGCGCGTCCGTGTTCGCATCATCGGCCGGCGCATCGCCGGACTCGTCCGCACCATCGCCCTCGTCAACCGGCGAGCCCGTTTCCTTGTCATCCTCGCGCGTGATTGTGTCCACATCGCGCATCGCGAAGGTCATACGGCTCGTGATCCCCGAAAACGGCACATCGAGGACAATCTTGAACTCCGTCTCCTCGTGCACAAACCCCGTGAACACCCGCCCGTCGCGAAGCGTCACCGTCACCTTCCCCGCTAGCGCCTCGGCGCACAAGAAAAGCACCAGAACAACACACACCACAAGACGCGCAATAACACTCATGCCGGGCCTCCCACGATCTGCCCACACCCCGATCACCAATCTAACGCGCCTGTCAATGGCGCAGCCCTAGAGCGACGCCTTCCGCTCCCAGGTCGCCCCGCCCGGCGCATCTTTGATCTCGATCCCCCGCGCCGCCAGCTCGTCGCGAATCCGGTCCGACTCCGCCCAGTTCTTGGCCTTCCGCGCCTCGTCCCGCGCCCTCACCAGCGCATCGATCTCCGCATCCCCCCCCGCATCGCTCCCGCGCGAGCCAACGACACTCTCCCGGTTCAGCACACCCAGCACACCATCGAACCACGCCATCGCCCGCGCATCATCGCGCGTGGGAGCCGGCGTGCTGTTGATCCACGTGTTCACCACGCCGATCGCGCCGGCGATGTTCAGATCGTCGTTCATCGCGCCCGCGAACGCGCTCGTCGCGGCATCACGCGCGCCCGCATCGCCCCGATCACCGCCCCCCTCCGCCTTCTTCACAAACTCCCTCCACCGCGCGATCATCCGCGCCGAGTCCCGCAGCCCCTGCTCCGTGAAGTTCGCGTTCGAGCGGTAATGCGTCTTGATGAGTTCCAGCCGAATCGCGTCCGGCGCAAAGCCCTTGCCCATCAGGTCCCGTACCGTGAAGAAGTTCCCCTTGCTCTTGCTCATCTTCGCCCCCTCGACGAAGAGGAACCGCGCGTGGAACCAGTAGTGCGCGAAGAACTCCGTGCCGAAGGCGCACCGCGACTGCGCGATCTCGCATTCGTGATGGGGGAAAATGTTGTCCTCGCCCCCCGAGTGCAGGTCGATCTCCGTTCCAAGCCGCGCCGCAGCCATCACCGAGCATTCGATATGCCAACCCGGGTACCCCTCGCGCAGCCCCAACCGCTTCGCTTTCCCCGCGAGGCCCGCATCATCCGCCAGCACCAGCGCCGGGTCCCATCGCATCAGGTGCCGCGGGTCCGGCTTCCACAGCATGAAGTCCGCCGGGTGCTTCTTGATCCCCTGCGTCGCCTCGTCAACCCGCCCCCCCGCGCCCGAGCGAATCTTGTCCAGCGTGTTGCCCGACAACCTGCCGTAGTCGGGGTACGACTGCGTATCGAAGTACACCACGCCATCGCTGCCCACATACGCGTGCCCGCCTTCGATGAGCGAGAGAATCATCTCGAGCATCCCGCGGATCTCCCGCGTGGGCCTCGGCATGAGCGACGGATCATCCTCCGCGTCCCGCACCACGCGCAGCCCCAGCGCCCGCGCATCGTCGACGAACGCCGCAGCGTAATAGTCCGCGATCGCGCTCGGGTCATCCGGGTCGAACTCGTTGCCAACACCCTCCGGCAGCGTGCCGGACTTCTTGCCCTCGGCAAGCCGCTTCCGCGCCGCCTCCATCTTGTCGTCGCCCCCGCCGTCGGCGCCGCTGTCGTCCACCATGTGCCCGACATCGGTGATGTTCATCACCTGCGTCACCTTGTACCCGCCCTCCCCGCGATCGCCCGCCGGCTTGCCCGATGGATCAACCCGTCCGCACAGGGGCGACTCGAGCCACCGCCGGAGCACATCCGCAGCCAGGAACGATCGGAAGTTCCCGATGTGCGCATAGTCGTACACCGTCGGGCCGCAGGTGTAGAACGACACCCTCCCCGCCTCGATCGGCCGGAAGACCTCGACCTTCCCCGTCAGCGTGTTATGAATGCGAAGCGTCATCACGCAAAGAGTAGCCGAAGCGGGGTTGCGGCCGCCGCCCCATCGGAGCCGCGAGCGGGAGCGAGCGGACAGTTGTGCGCCCATCCCGCCGCTCGCTCCCGCTCGCGGCTCTAACGAGTCGTCGTGGGCGCCGCCCGCCCGCATTCCGGGCACGGCGCGCCACCCGGCAGGCCGCAAAGGTCGTAGTTGCATCGGGGACACAAACCGATGCGCGATCGCCGGTGCTGCCGCCAGGCACCGGGCACAAACACCAAGCAGAACGCTGCGGCGTAAATCACCGTATTGGCGAACAACTGCACCCACCGCGGCTCAAGCGGAAACGGG
>CALFMQ010000050.1 GCA_937879825.1 uncultured Phycisphaerales bacterium | reverse complement strand
GCTGTCGCTTTCGACAGACCTCTGGATGACCAGTCTTGCGGGAACGGTCGGAGCCGCAGGACTCGCGATCGATGTCGACCAGTCGTTCTTTGACGTGCTCGGCACCGCCGACAAGGTATACGGGCTGATGGCCACCTTGGATATCGAGTACGAACGCTTGGTATTCCAGGTGAACGGTGTCTACACGCACGCGGAAGTATCCGACGAACGAACCCGAGTTCGCAGCGGCCCCGGCGGCGGTGGGCCTGCGGTCGGCGTCGATGTCGACGTCGAAGTCGACACGGCGTGGTTCGAAACGCTCGCCGGCTATCGGATCTATCAGGCGGAACGCGCCGACAAGAGCGGCGTCTTCAAGGACCTGGCGGTCGATGTCTTCGTCGGCGCACGGGTCACCGATTTGCAAATCGATATCGACGCACTGGCGGCCGCGACACTCTCGCTTCCCGGGGGACGGACGCTGACCGCGGGTATCGAAAAGGAACTTAATGGCGATAAGACCTGGGTCGAACCATTCGTCGGGGCCAGACTGGGAGCGCGACTCGGAGATCACTGGAGAGTCCAGTTACGCGCCGACATCGGCGGATTCGGTATCGACAACTCCGACTTCTCCTGGCAAGCCGTCGCGCTGGCCGGCTACGCATGGCGGGTGAATGGCTGGACCATCACCCTGTTCGGCGGATACCGGGCGCTCGGCCAGGATTACTCCGACGGCGGTTTCACGTGGGACACCGTTGTGCACGGCCCTGTGCTCGGCGCTCAGTTCTCCTTCTACTTCTAACATTCAGGCGCGTAGCACGAACCAGAGCGCGGGTCCACCATGCGAAGCCGTTTCATTCGCACCCGCAGCGCCGGTACATCGAGTGCGCCGGATGACATCGTCACGCCCGGCCTCCTCATATGCCGACGACCAGGGCGGTGAGCCGAACATCTTGACTCAACTCATGATGTTGGGAATGTGAGTCCGGGGGGTCGCCGGCGAATCGAGGCCGCCCGCCCGGCCAACGAGCGCGTCGGCACCGGCCGGTCAATATCATGGCCCTACATGCAACCCGACCCTCGCATCACGATGCTCCTGCATGCAATGGGATCCGGCGACGCCGAAGCGGCCGAACAACTGCTCCCGATCGTGTACGACGAACTCCGCGCTGTTGCTCGGTCGCAGATGCGTCGCACACCACCGGGACAGACGATTCAGGCAACGGCCCTTGTTCACGAGGCGTACCTGCGGCTCGTGGCCCCAGAAGCGGGGTCCTTCGAGAATCGGCGCCACTTCTTTTTCGCCGCGGCCCGCGCGATGCGTCAGGTTCTGGTCGATCAGGCCCGGCGGCGCTCCGCTCTCAAGCGAGGGGGCGGCCGATCCAGATCCGCGCCGGAAATGCTGGTCGATATCACGATCACCGAAGTCGGGCCAGCGGACATGCTCGCTCTCGATGAGGCGCTGTCGGCTCTGGAGAAGCAGCACGAACGTGCGCACAAAGTGGTCATGCTCCGCTTTTTCGCGGGGCTTGAAGTCGAACAGATCGCCGAGGTTCTCGGCATCACCGACCGCACCGCCCGGCGCGACTGGCGATTCGCCAAAGCAAAGCTCTTTACGATGCTCGCCCCGGACTCTGATCGTCAGTCGGCATCCGATCAGTCGGAGGAAGCATGAACGAACGCGCCCGTCGGATCGAGGACTTGTTCAACGACGCGGCCGAACTCCCCGCCGAGGAGCAGACGCGGTTCCTTGATGAGCACTGCGCCGGTGACGACGACATCCGGCGAGAGGTCCTCGCGTTGCTCGAAGCCGAGCGATCAAGCCCGGCGGGGTTCCTCACGCCGACTCCAGACGCGTATCGCAAGTCTCCCAACGACAGTTTCGATCCGACAGACATCCCGGAGTCCATCGGGGAATACCGCGTAGTGCGTTGTCTGGGGCGGGGCGGGATGGGCATCGTCTATGAGGCCGAGCAGTCGAACCCGAAGCGCCGCGTGGCCATCAAGGTGGTCCGCGCCGGGCTGCACGGCAAGCAGGCATTGCGACGATTCGAGCACGAAACGCACGTGCTCGGAAAGTTGCAGCACCCGGGCATCGCGCACATCTACGGCGCGGGCACCGCGGCAATCGAGGGCGTCGAGTCGCCCTATTTTGTGATGGAGTACATCGACGGGCGCACGCTCGACCAGTTCACCCAACTACATCGCATGGATATCCGATCGCGACTGGAACTCATCGCGCGTGTATGCGATGCGGTGCAGTACGCCCACCAGAAGGGCGTGATCCACCGCGACCTCAAGCCCGCCAACATTCTCGTCGTCGAGCCAACGCCCGCAACGGGCCACGAGACGGCGCCGACCGACACGATCGGCCAGCCCAAGGTCCTCGACTTCGGCGTGGCGCGACTGAACGATGACGACGCGTCGCCCGATACGCTCCAGACGCAAGCGGGCCAGATCGTCGGCACGCTCGCCTACATGAGCCCCGAGCAGGTGAGCGGGTCCGGCCGTGATCTGGATACACGCTGCGATGTCTACGCGCTGGGCGTCATCGCATTCCAGACGCTGACGGGAGAACTCCCGCTCGACCTCGGCGGACGCTCGATCCCCGATATCACGATTGCGATTCGCGATGTTCTCCCAAAGAGTGCGGGGGCGCTCGCGCCGGCGCTGCGGGGCGATGTCGAGACGATTCTCGCCAAAGCGCTCGAGAAGGACCGCGACCGCCGGTACGCCTCGGCAGCGGAGCTCGCCGCCGACATCAGGCGCTACCTCCGGGACGAGCCGATCATCGCCCGTCCCCCGACCGCGATGTATCACCTGCGCAAGTTCGCGAAGCGAAACAAAGGGCTCGTCGCCGCCGCCGCTGTCGCGGTCTTGGCGCTCGCCGGCGGTTTCATCGGTGTGACCCTCGCTCTCATCGAAGCACAAAACCAGCGCGATGCGGCCAAGGAAGCCGAAAAGATCGCGAGCGATGCCCTCCGTGATGTCCGGGATGTCGCCGCTTTCCAGGGAGCCATCCTCGAAAACATCGCGGTCGACGAGGTCGGGAGCGCAATCCAGGCACAGATCGTTGACGGCGCGCAGGCCGCCATCGGGCCGGATGGCACGATCACGCTCGACCGGCTCTTTGAAACGGTCAACCCCACCGACCTCGCACGACGAGTCCTTCACGACTCGATCCTCGCAAGCGCGAGCGGCTCCATCGGTGAGCGATTCGCTGAACGACCGCTCGTAGCCGCGAAGATCCGTCACTCACTCACACAAACATATATCTCGCTCGGAATGCCCGAACTGGCCTACGACGAGTCGGACAAGGCCTACCGCTTGCTCCTCGAGCACCTCGGCGAGGACGATCCGGACACAATCGAGGCGCTCATGTCTCGCGCATATGTGCTGCACGACCTGCAGCGGCTCGACGAGGCGGAGGCCGATTACGCTCGTGCATTGAGGCTCCGTCTTGCAACTCCGGGCATCCGTGGCGAGCTGATCGCGGATGCCCGCCGATTGCTCGGGAGCGTCATCGCATCGAGCGGGCGTCTCGAGGAGGCGGAGGCCCAGCTCAAGCAAGCGATCGCGGAGTTCGAGGCCGCAGGAGTGTCCGACGTCGTGACCGTCCAGACGATCAACGCTCTGGCCGATGTCTACCGAAAGACGGATCGTCCCGAAGAGGCCCGCCGGATGCTCGCCGAAGCGATCAGCCACGCGGACGAACTCCCCGAAAGCGAACAATGGCTGACGCTGCAACTCTCGAACAACCTCGGCATGCTCAACATGCAACTCGGACACTTTGAGGACGCGATCGCCACATTCCAACACCTTCTCCCTGATGTCCGGTCGAACTACGGCAATCAAGACCCGAGGTCGCTTTTCGTTCTGAGGAATCTCACCCGTGCCTTGGCCGGAGCCGGCCAAGTCGATGAGGCCCGGACCATGGCCATCCAACTCATCCAGCAACAAGAGCAGTACCTCGGCCCGGACCATCCAGAAACCCAGCGGGCGCGCCAGTTCCTCGAAGAACTGGGCCAATAAGCAGAACCGGCGGCCTCGTCGCGACTCCACCGCCGCTCCAGGTGCCGCGCCAGCGATCTGCCCTCGAGAGGTTCATGGATTCTCAGCGACGAAACAGAATTCTCAATCTTCCCTGTCCGGTCCCGCGACCCGTTCGCGACTGGTCCTTCGTCGGCGGGGTTGTCCCGCCAGCGCATCACCCCCGCCCCGCCAGATTGGGGCCGCACACACGAAGGATTTCACCATGAACACTCGAACCCTGTTTGGCATGACCGCCGCGGCGCTCTTCGGGCTCACCGGCACATCGATGGGCTGCTATATCAACAACTTCGACACCGGCTCACCGGGTTCGGCACAACTCTTCGGCGACGCCGTGCTGGATAACGGCTCGCTCCAGATGACACCCGATGTGAGCGACGCCGCGGGCGCGATCGTCTTCGACTCGTTTCATGGCCAGACGATCGATCGCTTCGATGCGACGTTTGACTACATTCTGAATCCCGGCGGAACGCTGGGTGGGGCAAACCTCATCCTTGCGCTGGGCGATTTGCCCGACAGCACCATCCCAAGCGCCGACACGGTCTCGGGCCTGGCCATCAATATCCGGGCCGCCAACATCGGCGGCGGCTTCGGCAACTTTGTCTATGTTTCGGTGTGGCTCGACGGCGTGGCGATCGTCCCCGAGCCCTCATCGGGGCACTTCCTCCCCACGACGGTCTGGACTTCCGATGTCGCCGTCGCGATCTCGCTCGATGAGGCAGGCATTCTAAATGTCTCGATCGACGGCACTCCGCTCGTCACGGGTCTCGCGACCGGCTACACGCCAACTGAAGGACATCGCCTGGGCATCGCGGCGACCGGCGGAAACGGCGCCGATCAGCGCATCGACAACGCCGACATCCATGTCAACCCCGCGAGCATCACGAACATGAACACCTTCACGCCGTACGCATCGCTCCAATCGGCGATCAACGCCGCAACGGCGGGCGACTCGATCGAACTCGGCGAGGGAATCGTCTGCGAATGGGGGATGACGATCGATAAGCCGATCACGCTCTCTGGCATGGGCATGGACGAGACCTGCATCGATGCGAACGGGCTCGACGACATCTTCACACTGGACAACGCCGGCGCGATCACCATCGAGGGCATGACGATCGCCAACGGGCACTCCCAGTCCCACGGTGGCGCGGCCTCGATATTCGGAGCCACATCCACGGACTTTCGCGGTGTCCGCTTCCTGAACAATGAGTGCGAGATGTCCGGCGGCGCACTGCTCGTACTGACGAGCGATGTTCAGGAACAAACTGTAATCGATGGCTGTGAGTTTGTGGAGAACTACGCCGGCTCATCGGGTGGCGCGATCGCATACCTGGCGACGATCGGGCAATCGACGATTCTGAACTCCGTCTTCCGCGGCAACGCGGCAGCAAACGGGCCGGCTGCGCTCAGAATCAATGCCGACATGGCCTTCGTTGATGTCATCAACAATACCTTCCTGGACCATCCGGTCGCCGGCAACGGAAGCCAGGACCTGATCTCGACCGCGTTCTCGTCAAACTCCCTGATTGTTGTCAACAATGTGTTCTCCGCGAACGGCGCGAATACCGTGCGAAGCTCGATGTCGGGAGCCCTGGCCGTCGGCGCGAATCTATTTCAGACGGACATGACCATGATCGGCGCGGACGATGTCGGCGGAAATATCACCGGGGAGCCAACCTTCGTCGACGCCGCAAACGGCGATTACCGCCTCGCCGCCGGGTCGCTGGGCATCGATGCCGCGAACTACCAGGTTTACGAGGCGTTGGGTGGTGGAGCGCTCGACCTCATCGGAGCGAGACGCTTCGCGGACGCCTGTGATGACAACACCGGCACCGGCGCAATCGATTACCTCGACATGGGCGCATTCGAAACGCAAACCCCCGCCATCAACATGACCACCGGCGCGACCTATGACACCATTTCCGACGCTGTCGCTGCGGCCACCAGCGGCGACACCATCGAACTCGCTTGCGGCACCTACTACGAGCACGATCTCTTCATTAACAAGGTGCTTACCATCCGCGGACAGGGCATGGATGAGACGATCATTGACGCGAACTATCTCGGGCGGTGCCTGAGGCAGAACGGCAGTACCTTGTCCGTCGAAGGGCTCACGCTCCAGAACGGTTTCAGTCAATTCGGCGGCGGCGGCATGCTCATTCAGGGCGCCTCGGCAGCTTCGACGTTCCGACAGGTCCGGTTCCTGAACAATGAGTCCCAGACGAACGGCGGCGGGCTGTCTCGTGAGAACAGCGGCGCAGGCAGTACTGTCAAGATCGAGCGGTGCGAGTTCATCGGGAATCGTGCGAGCGGACCGGAAGGTGCCAATGGCTCCGGAGGTGCGTTGCTCTTCATCTCAAGCAATGGAACCACCGTATCCATCACGAATACCCTGTTTGCGAACAACACCTGCCGCTTGCGTGGGGGAGTCCTCTATGCCGCCGACAACACAACGATTAATATGATCAACAACACGATCGTCGGGCATACTCTGAGCGATACCGGCAGCAATATCCTGATCGGGCTTCAAGGATCTGGGGGCCAAGCTGTCGTGAGCAACTGCGTGTTCGCGGACAACGAGCAGCCCCGAGTCTTCTCCAATACTGGCACGCTCGCAAGCGTCGGATTCTCTGTGCTGCAGAACGATATGACCCTGGACGGCGCCACGGATGATGGCGGCAACATCACGGCCACGCCCCTCTTCCAAGACGCCGCCAACGGCGACTATCGGCTGGCCGCGGGCTCGCAGGGCATCGACGCCG
>CALFMQ010000049.1 GCA_937879825.1 uncultured Phycisphaerales bacterium | reverse complement strand
AGCACCCCCGCCAGCGCCACGAAACACGCCGCGTTCGCCCAGTTGAGCGCCCGCCACGCGGGCTCGGCGAGCGTCCGCGCCAGGTACACCATTGCGACGACGGATGTGACGGGCAACGCGAAGAACGAGAGCACGAACACCAGCCCGCCGCCCGTTGAACTTCCGGTATCGCCGGCGATCTCGGTCGCCGCGATGACCCACGACATCAACGCCATGAGCACCACAACGCCCAGCGCGATCCAGTACACGACGCCGGAATGGACGGCCAGGCGGTCGATCATCGGGACAGCGCCCAACAACACCACATACAACGCGCCCCAGACCCACAGCCACTTCTTCTGCTGCGCCCATTCGGGGATGTCGATGCCGTCGAGGATCCAACGGATCACACGCGGGCGCGGATCCGGGGCCAGCGCGATGCGCAGGTCCTGCATGCATGTGGGGCAGGTGGGCGCGCCCTCTTCGACCTCCGCTCCGCACGCCGGGCATTCGACGGTATCGAGGAGGGAATCGAAGGCATTCATATCGTCGGCCATCGGCGGCGGTCCATCCCAGAGTCGTCGCTATCTATTCGAATACACCGATCTCGTTCACGGCCATATAGGTGATCAATCCGATGCAAACGAAGAAACCCAGAATGTTGACGATCGAGAACCACCGCAGTGCTCGGCTCTCAGCGTAAAAGGCACCATAGATCATGGCAATTATCGCCGAGAACACATAGAAAGTCAGCGACAGCGCGACAACCAGGATTGTCACGAACAAGTTGTCGGCCCGACGCATGAAACCAATGATTGCGAAAATCCACAGCGCAAAGCTGACCAACACGACTACGGCGAACGAAGCCATCACAAGCCCGGTGCGGAGATAGAACACATCTACCAAGGGCAGCACGACGACCAACAGGAAGTACACGAACGCGATCGCGCCGATGACCGTCCCGCTCTCGGGCAGCGAAATGCCCAGTCCGCCCCCACCTCCGCCCCCCTTCGCTTTGGCGGCTTTGGCCGTGCCGAACTTCGTCTGGAGCTGCGATTGCGTGCGCGCGTCGTACCCGCAGTTCAGGCAGATGATCGCGCCGGGTTGGGCGAACGCGCCGCACGACGGGCACTGGTTCTTGGCGGCTTCTTTCGCCTGGCGCATGTATTCGCGCAGGTCCGCGCCCTGATCGCCGCCCCCGCTCGCCGCCCCACTTGCCGCCGTTGCAGTCGCGGCACCCCCCCCACCCCCGCCACCCCCCCCACCGCCCCCGCTACCCCGCTTCTTCGCCTTGAGTTTGGCGATGCACGATGCGCAGATGTACCGGCCCTTGGCGTCCTTCATACGCTCGGTGTGGGTCACATCCGCGCCGCACGCGGCGCACGTTTTGGGCTGTTCACTCGGGCTCATGCGCGGTCACCACCTCGGGCGACCAATGTAGCCGACGGGCCCCGAGTCAGGTCATGAGTCAGGCCTTGGCGCCGGTTCGCGCCCCGGCGATGGTCGATCGGACGACCCGCTCGACATCCTCGGCGCTGAGATTGCCCGACGCGATCGCGCTGGCGAGCGATGCCTCGACATTCGGAGCCAGGCCGAGAAGGACCGCGGCGTCCTCTGGGGCGATGGTGCCCTCGGCGACGTATGCCGCGATCTCGCGGCGGGTCCGCTCCCGCTGGCGCGTCTGCGACATGGTCTGGAGGACATACAGCCCGTACCCGATGATCACCACCGCCGCGGTGAGCCCGAAGATGATCGCCAGCGCCTCGGTATTAGCGGCGAGCAACGCGGGGATGTTCTGCATAGGGCACCTCCATGGGAGTTGCTTCCGATCCGCACCCCGGATATTTCACGCCCACGGGGGAGCGGGAAGGGTTATCGGTCTAACTCACCGGCGATGACATTGAGCGACCCAAGGATCGCCACCACATCCGCCAGCATGTGGCCTTCGGTGAGTTTGGCCATCACCTGGTAGTTGATGAAGCTGGGCGGCCTCGTCCGGGCCCGCCACGGGAGTTTCCCGCCGTCGCCCACGATGTAGTACCCGAGTTCGCCGTTGCCCGTCTCGTTGGCCCCGTACACCTCGGCGATGGGTGCCTTCCACCCGCGATTGTCCATGATGAGTTCGAAGTGCTGGATGAGCCCCTCGATCGAGCCGTAGACATCCTGCTTCCGCGGCTTGACGACCTTGGAGTCCGCGAAGGCGTCCAGCGGCATGCCCTTGATCCACGACCAGATCTCGTCGGTGAGCAGCTGATTCACGATACCGATCGACTGGCGCATCTCCTCGATGCGCACCTGGAACCGCGCGTACACATCGCCATCGGCGTGCACCGGCACCTTGAACTCGACCGGCTTGCGCCCCTGCCCGTCCCAGTTGTCGGCGTAGCAAAGGTACGGCTCGTCCTTGCGCACATCGCGCACCACGCCCGAGGCCCGCGCGATCGGGCCGGAGAGCGACCACGCGACGGCGTCGTCCCGGTCGATCACGCCGATGCCGACGGTACGGTCGATGAAGATGCGGTTGCGCAGGACGAGATTCTCGAGGTCCTGAATCGCCCGGGGCACTTCCTTGTTCACGATGTTCGACACCATCGTGCGGAAGGTCTCGTCGTCGGGCAGTTCGCGCATCGCGCCGCCGACACGCGTCCAGTCCGGGTGGAAGCGCTGACCCGCGATGTAGTCGCACAGGTCGTAGATCTTCTCGCGGACATTGAACGCATAGAGGAAGCCGGTGAACGCTCCGAGGTCCAGCGCGGCCGCGCCCACGCACAGCAGGTGGTCCTGAATCCGTGAGACCTCCGCCATGATGGTGCGCAGGACCTTGCACCGGGGCGTGATCTCGACGCCGAAGAGTTTCTCGACCGTGTGGTGCCAGCAGATGTCGTTGGCGATGGGCGAGAGGTAGTTCATCCGCGACACGATCGTCACATACTGGTTGTAGTCCAGCGCCTCGCCCAGTTTCTCGAAGCCCGAATGCAGGTAGCCGATGTGCGGCGTGCAGCGCGCGATGCGCTCGCCGTCGAGTTCCAGCACCAGCCGGAGCGTGGT
>CALFMQ010000048.1 GCA_937879825.1 uncultured Phycisphaerales bacterium | reverse complement strand
GGCTACCTCACCTTCTCCTCACTCCGCGACGACTCCGCCACCGCGCCGGGGCAACCAACCCTCGAAGAACTGCTCAATCTGTACCGAATCCGCTCAATTGATCGAGAAACCTGCGTGTACGGCGTCATCGGATGGCCCGTCGCGCAGTCGCGCTCGCCCCACATCCACAACGCTTCCTTCGAGGCCGTCGAAGAAAACGCGATCTATCTCCCGCTCCCGATTCCAGACACCGGGGGGGGATGGGAGCATTTCAAGGCGACGCTCGGCGCGCTGCTGGACGATCAGCACCTCGATTTCGCCGGTTGTTCCGTGACGATTCCGCACAAGGAGCATCTGCTGCGGTTCGCGCGCGAGGATCAATCGCGCGACTGGACGATCGACCCGATCGCCGATCGCATCGGCGCGGCGAACACATTGGTTGTGCGCACCGATGAGAGCGGGGGGCGTGGGGAGCGGGGGGGGTGTTCGGTGCACAACACCGACGCCGAGGGCATTCTCGCGCCGCTGCGCGCACGGCTGGGCACGCTGGAAGGCGTGCGGATCGGGATCATCGGCGCGGGCGGGGCGGCACGGGCGGCGGCGGTGTCGCTCGCGGACGCCGGCGCGACTGTCCTGATCCACAACCGCTCGCGCGGCCGCGCCGAGTCATTGGCGGCCCACATCAACACTCTGCGCGGCCCGCACGAGGGCTCGGCGGGCGTGGCCCATCAGCAGCAGGACCTCGCCTCGTGCCGCGTGGTGATCAACGCGACCCCCGTCGGCATGTTGGGGGGCGGCGGGGGCGATGAAGCCGGCGCGATGGCGATCGACGCGGCGACGCTCGATTCACTGGGGAAAGACGCGATCGTGTTCGACACGGTCTACAACCCCGCTGAGACGGCTTTGTTGCGTGCCGCCGGTGAGCGTGGGCTAACAACGATCGGCGGACGGGAGATGTTCATCGCGCAGGCGGCGTTGCAGTTCCGCTTGTGGACGGGGCGGGAGGCGCCGGTCTCCCTGATGTCGCGGATTCTTGACGAAACCACCGGCGGTTAGGTGCGTACAAATACTCGTCATGCTGCACCGTCCGATTCTCTATCCGAGGATCTACCCGTGGTATCTGCTGCTGGCGTCGCTTGATGTCATGCTCACCTGGGTGGTTCTCAGCATGGGGGGCGTGGAACTGAACACCGTCGCGGCGTGGGTGATCGACCGCCATGATGTGACGGGGATGGTGATGCTCAAGTTCGCGACGGTCTTGTTCGTCCTCTGCGCGTGCGAGCGCATCGGGTACGAGAAGGACAACGTCGGGCGGCGGCTGGCGACCTTCGCGGTGCTCATCAACTGCGTGCCGGTGGTGATGGCGGTGTCGCAG
>CALFMQ010000047.1 GCA_937879825.1 uncultured Phycisphaerales bacterium | reverse complement strand
GGCAAGGGCAAGGCGCTGGTGATCGAGGGGGATCGGCGGCTGGGCCGGGGTGAACAGGGGGAGGTGAAGCGGCTCGTGACGCGGATGCTGCACCTTGATGATGGCAGCGTCGGCGCGTTTCACAAGGTGGATGGGCGATGGAAGAAATCGGGGCGCGGGCGTTTGTTCCGGAGCCCGACCTTCTTTGAAGATCTGATTAAGACGGTGACGAGCTGCAATGTGACGTGGCCGAGCACGATCGTGATGAATCGGCGGTTGTGCGAGGTGGTGAGTCCGGCGTTCCCGAGTGCGCATCAGATGGCGCGGCGGCGGGCGGCGACGCTTCGGGCGCGGTGCCGCGTGGGGTACCGCGACAAGCGGATGGTGGAACTGGGCAAGCTGGTGGCGGGCGGTGAGGTGGAGCCGGCGTGGTTCGAGGACCGGGGGAACAGCGATGAGGCGGTGTACAAGGCGCTCTTGGCGTTGCCGGGGATCGGGCCGTATGCGGCGGCGAACGTGATGCAGCTGCTGGGCCGGTACTCGCGTGTGGCGATCGACACGGAGAGTGTGCGGCACGGGAAGGCGGTTCTGGGGATGACGGGGACGGCCAGGCAGATCGAGAAGCAGGTGGCGGCGCACTTTGAGCCGTTCGGCGAGCACCGGTTCCGGAGTTACTGGTTCGAGTTGTGGGACTTCTACGAGAAGAAGCACGGCCCGGCGTGGACGTGGGAGCGTGACTCGACGGGGAAGATGTTCACGGCGGCGTCGCTGATGAAGGACTAGCTGCGGGATGTGGCTCGCGCGGCGCGATGGGCCGGATTGCTCGGCGTGGCTCCGATGTTGGCGGTGGAGGGCGGCTATGATGGTGGTCTGCCCGCTGGGCTGCCCGTCATTCTTCGCCCGCACCCTGCTACCACCCGGAAATGCTGCCCTATGTCCATGACCACGATGTCGCAGAGCAAGCAGTTTTTGCATGGACGGTTCGGCGTTGAAGATGCGGCGCTGATGTACGGGATTCCGGACTGGGGCAAGGGGTATGTCGGTGTGAACAAGCACGGGCACGCGGTGGTGATGCCGGACAAGGATCCGAAGCGCGTGATCGACCTGTTCGAGCTGGTGAAGGGGCTGGGCGAGCGGGACATCTACACGCCGGTGCTGGTGCGATTCCCGCAGACGTTGCACCATCGGGCGCGGGAGATTCACGGCGCGTTCGCCAAGGCGATCGAGCAGGAGTCGTACAAGGGTGACTACCGCTGTGTGTACCCGATCAAGGTGAATCAGCAGCGGGGGATCGTGGAGGAGCTGCGGAACATCGGGTCGCAACTGGGGTTCGGGCTGGAGGCGGGTTCGAAGCCGGAGTTGCTCGCGGTGCTCGGGATGACGGTGGATCACCCCGAGATGCCGATCGTGTGCAACGGGTTCAAGGACCGGGAGTTCCTTGAGGGCGCGGTGCTGGCGACTAAGCTGGGGCGGACGATCATCCCGGTGATCGAGGACTTCTCGGAACTGGAGAAGTTGATCGACCTGTCGGAGAAGTACGGCGTGCGCCCGAACATCGGGCTGCGGGCGAAGGTCTCGACGCGGAGCATTGGTCGGTGGGAGTCGAGCGCGGGTGCGCGTTCGAAGTTCGGGCTGACGATGAGCGAGATTCTCAGCGCGCTGGAGTTCGCCAAGTCGCGCGGGATGGCGGACTGCATCCGGCTGCTGCACTTCCATCTGGGGAGCCAGATCTGCGACATCCGTTCGGTGAAGAACGCGGTGACGGAGTTGGCGCACATCTACGCGGAGCTGCGTCGGCTCGGCGCGGGCGTGGACATGATCGACATCGGCGGCGGGCTGGGCGTTGATTACGACGGGTCGCAGTCGGCGTTCGAGTCGAGCATGAACTACACGGTTGAGGAGTATGCGCGGGACATCGTGTACCGGATCAAGGCGGTGTGCGAGGACGCGGGGCAGCCGCACCCGACGATTATTTCGGAGTCGGGTCGTGCGCTGGTGGCGTATTCGAGCGTGTTGATTTTCGATGTGCTGGGTTCGTCGAGTTTCGATGCGGTGCCGGTGCCGTACAAGATCGAGGACATGCTCCCGCCGCGGGCGGCGGATGAGTCGACGGAAGAGATTCCCCAGCCGGTGGTTGACCTGTTCAACACCTATCACAACATGGTGGACCGGAACCTGATCGAGTCGTACCACGACGCGATGCAGGCGCGTGACGAGGTGATGAGTCTGTTCACGCTGGGGTATTTGTCGTTGCCGCTGCGGGCGATGGCGGAGAACCTGTTCTGGTCGATCGGCTGGAAGTTGATGTCGTTCACGACGAAGATGAAGGAAGTTCCGGAGGAGTTCGAGTCGCTCCCGGAGATTCTGAGCGACCATTACTTCTGCAACATGTCGGTGTTCCAGTCGATGCCGGACTCGTGGGCGATCGACCAGTTGTTCCCGATCTGCCCGATTCACCGGCTCAATGAGGAGCCGACGCGGCGGGGCGTGCTGGCGGACATCACCTGCGACTCGGACGGGAAGATCGAGAAGTTCGTGGGCGGGCGCGACATCAAGCGGGCGCTGGAGTTGCACCGGCTCAAAAAGGGTGAGCCGTACTACCTGGCGGCGTTCCTTGTGGGGGCGTACCAGGAGATCCTGGGCGACCTGCACAACCTGCTGGGTGATACGCACGCGGTGCAGGTGACGGTGGACGACGGCGGGCATGTATCGATCGATGATGTGATTCCGGGCGACACGGTGGCCAAGGCGCTTTCGTATGTGCAGATCGACCATGTGCAGCTGCGCCGGGACATGAGAAGGGATGCGGAGCGCGCGGTCCGGGCGGGCAAACTGACGGCGGGCGAGAGCGGGGCGCTGATGCGGTTCTACGAGAGCGGGCTCGACGGGTACACCTACCTGGAGGAATGACCCGGGTGGGCGGCTCGGACGGTGGACAACCGGGGGCGATGTCGGGATACTCCCCGTCCGCCGCCGGGTGGCCGATTGGTCGATCCGGGAGCGGCTTTGCCACCTTAGCTCAGCGGTAGAGCGGAGCTTTCGTAAAGCTCAGGTCGTGGGTTCAAATCCCACAGGTGGCTTTGATTGGGGGATCACTCATGGCGAAATGGCGCTTGATGGTGGCGCTGATTCTGGTGATCGGGGTCGTGGGGGCTTTGTTCTTGTGCAATAGCGCCCTATTCAGCGGGTGGATGCTCATGCACCCGCATGAGCAGGACCGGCATTCGTGGTGGAATGCGTGGGCGTGGATCATGCTGGGTGCTTCGTGCGTATCTCTAGTTGGCTCGTGGACTCTTGCATGGTGGGTGTGGAAGATTGGATCGAGAAGGCGATGCCAATCCGAGTGAAGTACGCGAAGAACGGTTGGCGTGGCTCATCTGCGCGTGTGTCCTTTTCGCCATTTCGACTTTTTCCTATTGGATCTGGTCGGATCCGCCGCGAAGCCCGATTGATTTAGCATTGTCGCTTGTTGGCGCGGGTGCTGCTGTGCCGTGTTCACTTCGCGTCGTGATGCTGCACGATCCCGGTCGGCGGGCGTGGGCGTTCTTGGTGTTCGTGATCTTCGCTGCGGCATTTCTGTTTGAGCTATGGGTTTTCGGTAGCGTCATTTGATTCAGATCGATGAGGATTTTCGAAATGGGGCGAGTCGGACACATCTCGTTGCTTGGCATGGTGTCGATTGCGTTGTGCGGGTGCGCTCGCCAATATTCCGGCAATCCGATTGTGGAGGGGTGGTACGCGGACCCGGAGGCCGCGGCTTTCGGGGGTGCGTACTGGGTGTACCCGACCTATTCGGCGCCGTACGACGAGCAGTTGTTCTTCGATGCGTTCAGTTCGCGCGATCTGGTGCGCTGGACGAAGCATGAGAAGGTGCTGCGAGCGGCGGATGTTCCGTGGGCGCGGCGGGCGATGTGGGCGCCGTCGGTGGTGGAGAAGAATGGCCGGTATTTCTTCTTTTTCGGGGCGAACGACATCCAGAGCGATGACGAGGTGGGGGGGATCGGGGTCGCGGTGAGCGACTCGCCGGCGGGGCCGTTCGTGGATTACCTGGGCGGGCCGCTGGTGGATGCGTTCCACAACGGCGCGCAGCCGATCGATCAGTTCGTGTTCCGTGATGCGGACGGGACTGACTATCTGATCTACGGCGGGTGGCGGCATTGCAACATTGCGCGGCTGCGGGATGACTATCGCGGGTTTGTGCCGTTCGAGGACGGGTCGGTGTTCCGCGAGATCACGCCGGAGGGGTATGTGGAGGGGGCGTTCATGTTTGTGCGCGGCGGGCGGTA
>CALFMQ010000046.1 GCA_937879825.1 uncultured Phycisphaerales bacterium | reverse complement strand
GGGAGGGGGACATGTGGTCTTGAACGAGCCCGAAGCGCGAGCGAGTGGCCCCGTATTGCCTCATTGACATTCCAATACGTACGTCACGGCGGCGGCCAGCGAGTCTCTGTCTTTGAGCCATCGCGTGCTGCCGTGCGCCGTCCAGAGCTTCCGTTCGGCGAGCGATTGATGTGCCTTTCGGAGATCACGAGTGGCCCACGCCTTGAACTCGTTCATCGCTCTCTCGGGCGTGGATTCGGTATCGCATGTCACGACTACATGAACATGATTTGTTCGCGCGTTGATCGCGTGGAGTTTCCATCCGCGATGCGCACAGTGCGCTTGGATGGACTTCTCGACGATGTCACGTTGCGATGGTGTCAGGGTGAGCGGCGGCGATTTGAGGCGCGAGGCATTGACGCGCACCCGCTCGGTGCTCGGACGCGCAAATGGTTGCCCCGGGGCATTGTGATCGGTGTCAACCGACCCGCGTTCGTCTCCCCGGAGCCATGTGCCGTAGCAGGTCCAGGTCAGGAAGTAGGCGAGTGGTGGGGGCATGTCGATCGTGGCCCTCGCTTGCGCTTCGGGCTCGTACGGGAGTTAGTTTTTCTACCACTCCGGACCGCCGCCGTAGCGGCCGTAGATGTCGGCCAGGGCCTGGACCATTTCGCCCAGCGTGCAGTTGTTCTCGGCACCTTCGATCAGGGCGGGCATGGTGTTCTTGTCGTTGCGGGCCGCGTCGCGGATCGCGTCGAGCGCCCGCTTGACCTTCGCGGCGTCGCGGTCCTTCTTGAACTTGGCGAGCAACGCGCACTGATCGACCTCGACCTGGTGCGGGATCTCGAGGATGTCGACCTGGCGTTTTTCGTCTTGCTCGACATACTCGTTGACGCCGACGATGACGCGGTCGCCGGCTTCCATCTCTTCGGAGAAGCGGTAGGAGGCCTCGGCGATGGCGCGCCGGAAGTAGCCCTTGTGGATGCCGTTGACGGCGCCGCGGCCGTAGGTGCGGCGGGGCGCGTAGGCGGGGTGGTCACTGAGTGACCCCTCACCCGTATCGCTGCGCGATCCACCCTCTCCCCGGCGGGGAGAGGGAGCCCAGTCCGTGTACTCGCCCATGGAGTCGATCTCGTGCATGAAGTTGAGTGCTTCGCGCTCCATGGTGTCGGTGAGTGTTTCGACGAACCACGAGCCGCCGAGGGGGTCGGTGACGCGGGTCACGCCGGTTTCGTGCGCGAGGATCTGCTGGGTGCGCAGCGCGATCTTGACGGCCTGCTCGGTGGGGAGTCCCAGCGTTTCGTCCATGGAGTCGGTGTGGAGGGACTGGCACCCTCCGAGGACTCCCGCCATGGCCTGATAGGCGACGCGGACGATGTTGTTGTAGGGCTGCTGCTCGGTGAGGGAGCACCCGGCGGTCTGGACATGCGTCTTCATGTAATACGAGCGCGGGTTCTTGGCGCCGTAGCGGTCCTTCATCATGCGGGCCCAGATGCGGCGGGCGGCGCGGAGCTTGCAGACTTCCTCGAAGAACTCGTTGTGCGAGTTGAAGAAGAAGGAGAGGCGCGGCGCGAAGGCGTCGATATCGAGGCCGCGCGCGACGCACGCTTCGACATATTCCATGCCGTCGCGGAGCGTAAAGGCGAGTTCCTGCGTGGCGGTCGAGCCGGCTTCGCGGATGTGGTAGCCGGAGATGGAGACCGAGTGCCAGAGGGGGACATGGTTGGTCTGGAACTCGATGGTGTCGACGACGAGTTTGACGGACGCTTCGGGCGGGTAGATGAACTCGTTCTGCGCGTGGAACTCTTTGAGGATGTCGTTCTGGAGGGTGCCGCCGAGGGTGTCCCACGAGAAGCCGCGGCGGCGGGCCATGGCGAGGTACATCGCCCAGATGACGGCGGCGGGGCCGTTGATGGTTTGGGAGACGGTGACCTGATCGAGCGGGATGTCGGCGTAGAGGCGGTCCATGTCGTCGATGGTGTCGATCGCGACGCCGCACTTGCCGACCTCGCCCGCGGAGAGGGGGTCGTCGGAGTCGCGGCCCATGAGTGTGGGGAGGTCGAATGCGGTGGAGAGGCCGGTGTTGGCCTTGGTGGAGGTCTTGGCGGCCGAGAGGAGGTACTTGAAGCGTTTGTTGGTGTCGTCGGCGGAGCCGAAACCGGCGAACTGGCGCATGGTCCAGAGCCGCGTGCGGTAGCCCTGCGGGAAGAGACCGCGCGTGAAGGGGAACTGCCCCGGCGCGGGGATGTTGGTGGCGATGTTCTGGAGGGACTCGGTGGGGGAGTCCGGGCCGTAGGAGGGGTCGAGCACCAGCCCGGAGATGGTGACGGCGTGGGGGTCGAAGTTGCCGACGATCTGCTCGGCGGAGGGGGAGGTGAGGGCCGGGCGGGACTGGGTGTGGGACGAGGGGGTCTGCGTC
>CALFMQ010000045.1 GCA_937879825.1 uncultured Phycisphaerales bacterium | reverse complement strand
CTGTGCCTGGCCGACGGCAACTCCGTCATCACGGAGCGAATCTTCCCCGAACGATTCATGCATGTCGCCGAACTCTCGCGCATGGGCGCCCACCTCTTCAGACAGGGCCCCACCGTCGTCGTTTCCGGCGTGCGCAAACTCGTCGGCGCGCCGGTCATGGCATCGGACCTCCGCGCCTCGGCATCGCTCGTGCTCGCGGGTCTCGCCGCCGAGGGACAGACAACCATCCGGCGCGTCTACCACCTCGACCGCGGATACGAAACCCTCGACAAGCGGCTGGTCGCCCTCGGCGCCGACATCGAGCGTGTCAACGATCAGGCGCTCGACGCCTGATCGGCCGGCGCGGACTACTCTTCGTCGAATCCGCCCGCGACCAGACCCGCCAGGCGATCGCACGCCGCCTTCGCGTCCTTGCCGGTCGCCTCGATCATCAACTCGGTGCCCTGCGTCGCCGCCAGCATCATCACCTGCATGATCGATTTGCCGTCCACCCGCTCCGCCGGAGTGTCGACGCGCCAGACCAGAATATCGCTCGAGAACGACGACGCCGTCTCAACAAACACCATCGCCGGGCGCGCGTGCATGCCCAGCCGATTCCGAATCTTCACCTTGACCACAGCCGAGTCGGGCACGAGCGGCGTCCATTGCGAGTGTCATTCGATCAGCGGTGCAGCGTCTGGTTGTCCGCATCGCCAAGCAGCGTCCACACATCTTCGGCGCTCGATGCCTGACGCAGAAAACGCCGGAAGTTGTCCTGGCTCAGATTCTTGAAGATGACCTCCATCGCGCGGAGATGCGCCTCCGGGTCATCCGCGGGGCTCATCAGCAGAAACACCGAGTACACCGGCTGGCGATCCAGCGCCGCGAACTCGATCCCCTGCTGGCTGATGCCCACCGCCGCCGTCAGCTTCTTCACCGAAGAGTGCTTCACGTGCGGAATCGCGACGCCCTTCCCGAACCCGGTCGAGCCCTTCCGCTCTCGTTGCAGCACGGCCGTGAGAATCTCCTTCTCCATCGCCGACGCCACGACGCCCGCCTTGACCAGCGCGCCGATCAGCTCACGGATCACATCCTCGCGTTCCGTTCCCGCCAGTTCCGGGACGATCGCCTTACGGGAAATAATGTCGCACAGTTTCATCCGATTCGTTTCCTCAATCTGCGTCCGCCGGGACGCGGGCGGCCCGGCGATCAGCGCTTCGAGTTCCGCAGCCTCTCCTTAAAATCCGTCAACTGCCGGGACATCTTGTCCACGCCCAGGTCAATGCACTCGTACACATCGGGCCCATTCGATTTGGCCACAAAGGTATCGTGCTTCTCAACATCCACCCGGAGTTCTACCCGGAATCCCTCGCCCTTCGCACCCTGCTCGATCACGACATCGATCTCCTGAACGCCATCGTAGAACCGCGGCAGTTTCGCACCCTTCTGCTCGGCGTACTTCGCGATCGCGTCCGTCACCTCAAAGTGCTTCCCGATTACTTCGATTCGCATCTGTCTCTTCCCCAACTCGCTTGGTCAAACCGTGCCGTCCCCGCCATCCGTGGGAGGGAGCGTCGCGCCGCCTATCTTCGCTTCACCGCCGCCCCCTGCCAAGTCCGGCCCGGCGTCGTCCTTCAGAATCGACGCCGTCGATCCCTTGACCTTCTCCGGCACGAGCACACCGCCGCTCACCACGAATCGCAGCGCCTCGTCGAGCGACAAATCCACAAACATCACCTCGCTCGCGAGCACCGTGATCGTATACCCCGTAAAGGGCGTCGGGCTCGAAGGGATGAACACCGTCACGCACGATGAACCCGCCGCATGCTCGATCACGCTCAGACTCTCGCCCGTCATCAAGCCGACAGACCAGATCCCCTTCCGCGGGTACTCCACCACGACAACCCGACCCACTTTCAGCGCCTGGGCGCCCTGCTTCTCGCCGAAGACAAAGTCGACGACCTGCTTCA